>NZ_JACHKG010000030.1:0-67219 GCF_014203995.1 Paenibacillus sp. JGP012
CCTCAAGTCCGCTCGACTTGCATGTATTAGGCATGCCGCCAGCGTTCGTCCTGAGCCAGGATCAAACTCTCCAATAAAGTATTGAAAAGAGCGATTAGCTCATTTTGAATCTGACGAGATTAAAAATCTCATTGTTGTTCCAGTTTTCATGCAGCCAGATGGCATGCACCAAAAACCTTCACGTTCATTCTGCAAGCAGAATGATTACTCACTCGTTGTTCAGTTTTCAAAGATCAAACTTTTTTGTCACTGTCGCTAGTTCGCTTCAGCAACTTTTATATCATACCATTTCCGAACCAACTTTGCAAGCTCTTTTTTTTAAGCTTCTTTCGAAGCTTTTTTGTAAGCTGCTTGCCGCACCGTGTAAACCGTGTTTTCTTGGCCGGAATTAGAATATACCATGTATAGAATATGAATGCAAGTGTTACTTTTTATTTTTTTGACGCGATATGCACCTTAACAACAAGAGTATTTATCTAAGCATACGGATATAAGTACTGCCACATACAACACTCCGCTTTTACTCAGAGTAAAGCACCAAACACATGTGGCTGACCACCTTGTGACGAAGCAAAGCACGCGTGCTAAAATAATCTCTCATGAAACTTGTCATCCGGCTTTCTCTGCCGCTGCCTTTTTCGGCCATAGGGTATAGCTAAAGCTAATCAAGAAATCAATCCCCAATATCATTGTCCAAACTCGAATCAAACCTGAAAATACTTCTGTGCGATCTGCATCACCAATCCACCATATCATCATGAGCAGAATAGCACTCCCTATACCCCATGCCACAAGATGTCTAATCCAGCCCATCCGCTCGTTTTTTGCATGTTCCCTTCCATATAGTTTATTCCTTCTCGGATTGTCCCCTCCTCTAAACCAATATTGAAAGTAACGATCTGCCCAAGCAATCATCTGGTGACCAAAAGCAATGCTGACACCTATATAGATTGCTGCTATGCCATGAACTGTACTTGCTACAGCTCCGCGCTGCAGGTCTAATACCGTCGCAACCAGGAGCATAACATCTACAACTGGTGTAGCTGCCAGTAAGGCGAGCCCCAATCTTTTTTTACCCAGCATATAGCGTACACTAAGACCCGCAGCGACAAACACCCAAAAAGCAATTTCACATGCCACAATGAAATAAGCGATCATTTTGCTCCCTCCTTTTATATAATACAACTGTACTACAATTAATTTAACACATTTGTATCATATTAATCAACAGTGATATAATAGAGCTATGCCTAAAATTGTAGACCATGACAAACAACGCGTGCTCGTAGCTGAAGCCGCTTGGCGTGTCATCCGAAGAAACGGTATGGAGCAAGCCTCTGTTCGAAATATCGCTGAGGAGGCTGGCATCTCTGTTGGCTCGATGCGTCACTATTTTTCTACACAATCGGAGCTGCTGTTATATGCCATGAATCTTGTATCCGAACGGGTGACATCCCGGATTCAGCGCATGACCTTCAACGGTCCTCCCATGGATGATATGAAACGATTATTGCTTGAATTGATGCCAAACACGGATGAGAAAATGGCTGAAATGGAGGTGTGGTACGCTTTTACTGCCAAATCCAAAACTGATCCTGCATTTAAAAAGCTTGCGGATACTGTTTATAACGATATCAGACGCGCTGTTGAAATCGCCATCACTTCACTGACGAAGCTCAACCTTTTCAGACCTGATCTGGACCAGGAACTGGAGATTGAGAGGTTGTACGCGCTTGTTGACGGCTTGGCAATTCATGCTGTACTTAGACCCGATCAGGTGAACGGCAAGCTTATGGATGAAGCTCTCTCGTTACATCTAACCTCTCTATGTTCTAAGTCAGATCATTGAAGTTGTCCTTCGATTGACATTAATGCCCGGAGCATTTTACTCCTACATCTCTGCAAATAAAAAAACGCAGTCTATTCAATGCCCATCCCTTTAACATCCGGGACGCTCACACTGAATACCTGCGTTTTTACGTTTTACATCTTGTATTTTACATTTTACATTTCAAAAAATTTTATTTACCCAATAATGATTCGGCCCTCCGGATGGCGATACAGCTTTTTCTCCTTGCGCGGACGCAATGCGTATGCAATCGTTAACGGCCCGATCCGACCCACAAACATGGTGAAGGTAATAATAATTTTTCCCCAATTCGTCATCTCATGGGTTACACCAACAGACAAGCCTACCGTACCGATAGCCGATGCTGCCTCAAACATCAGTGAGAGAAAAGGTGCATCCTCTGTTGTAAGCAACAGCATGACCACAATCATAAAGATACTGAGGGAAACCATAATAATGGTCAATGCTCGCATGAGCAGATCTTTAGGAACCCGCTGACGGAAAAACACAATATCCTTGTTCCCGCGAATCATCGCGTAAACAGCCCCAATCATAATCAGGAACGTGGTCGTCTTGATGCCTCCTCCGGTTGAGCCTGGAGAAGCCCCGATAAACATGAGCAAAATAAAGAAAAATTGAGTCGCCTGCCGCATCTGTGTAATATCAATTGTACTTGTTCCCGATGAGCGTGTAGAGACCGATTGGAAGAATGATGCGTATATTTTCTCACTCCATGTAAGCGATGCAAGTGTATGAGTGTTTGTGAATTCGAATATAAACAATACAATCGCACCGATCCCAATCAACGCACCCGATACAGAGAGCACCAGCTTGGATTGTAACGACAAACGGCGGCGTTTGCGATATTCAAACAGGTCATTCAAAACAACAAAGCCGAGACCACCCGATACGACAAGAATGGATGCCGTGATGTTAAATATCCAGTCCCCCGTATAATATTGAAAACTGTTGCCAAACAGATCAAAGCCGCCGTTGTTAAACAAGGAAACCGAATGGAATATACCATAGTACACCGCTTGCATGAACGGCATCTCGGTAGCCCACAACATTGCCAGAACAACCGCAGCAACTCCCTCGATTGTAAAAGAGAAAATTAACACCTTGCGGATAATGCGTACAATCCCCTCCATGCTATCTGCATTAATTGCTTCCTTCAGCAAGAGCCTGTCCTTGAGGGATATGCGTTTGCCCAGCACAAGCGCAAACAGCGTGGCCATCGTCATAAAGCCCAACCCGCCCAGCTGCATAAGGATCATAATGACAATCTGACCAAACAGATTAAAGGTGGTTCCAACATCCACTACAACCAATCCAGTTACACATGCCGCAGATGTAGCCGTAAAAAGAGCATCGACAAAGGCCAGATGAGTCCCGCTCTGATTGGAGATCGGCAGCATCAGCAGCACTGTACCCACCGATATGATCAACAGAAATCCACCAACCAGAATCAACGGAGGGGATAGGAATTGGGCTATGTACAGCCTGAACTTCATGGAGGGCACCTCTTTTTAAAATACTTTGTAAACCCAAAGAGGAACTTGCCCCGGCATTAAACGAGCGGGCAGGTTCCTCCTCTATTATGAACGAAGACTACGTTCCTTATTTACTCTTGTGTACGTGGACGCATATGCGGGAAAAGCAGTACGTCACGGATGGATGGCGAATTGGTCAGCAGCATGATCAGACGGTCAATACCAATGCCTAGGCCACCTGTTGGCGGCATACCATATTCGAGCGCACGGATGAAGTCATCATCCATCTCATGTGCCTCATCATTACCGTGCTCTTTCTCCAGCATCTGTGCCTCAAAGCGTTGGCGCTGATCAATTGGATCATTCAACTCGGTGAAGGCATTCGCATGCTCACGTCCAACGATAAACAGCTCAAAGCGGTCCGTGAAGCGTGGATCAGCATCACTTTTCTTCGCCAGTGGCGAAATTTCAAGTGGATGTCCCATAATGAAGGTTGGCTGAATCAATGTCTCTTCAACAAACTCTTCGAAGAAAGCGTTCAGAATATGACCAAATGTCATATGTGGTTCAACTTTTACATTATGCTTTTTGGCCAGATCATGAGCTTCCTCATCTGTCATATGCACGGAGAAGTCTACGCCCACTACTTCTTTAACGGCATCCACCATTGTAACACGGCGCCATTGCGGCTTCAGATTCACTTCATGATCTCCGTATTGGATGACCTGTGTGCCGAGCACTTCCTGTGCGATGTGAGCGACCAGGTTTTCGGTCAAAGCCATGATATCCTTGTAATCCGCATAAGCTTCATACAGCTCGATCATTGTAAATTCAGGATTGTGCCTTGTAGACATGCCTTCGTTCCGGTATACACGGCCAATCTCATACACTTTTTCCAAACCGCCAACAATCAGACGTTTCAGATGAAGTTCAATTGCAATCCGCATGTACAGTTCCATATCCAGTGCATTGTGATGTGTGATAAACGGACGTGCCGCGGCACCACCCGCGATCGCATGCAGCGTTGGCGTCTCCACTTCCAGATAACCGTGGGAGTCGAGGTAACGACGCATGGATTGAATGATTTTGGAACGCATAATGAAGGTTTGCTGTACATCAGGGTTCATGATCAGATCCACATAACGCTGCCGATAACGCAGTTCAACGTCGGTCAGACCATGATATTTATCCGGAAGCGGGTAGAGTGATTTCGACAACACTTCCAGGTCTTTTACTTTAATGGTAGTCTCGCCTGTTTTCGTTTTGAAAACAACGCCGGTTACCCCAACGATATCTCCAAGGTCAAGCAGACTGAATGCCGTAAATTTATCCTCTGGCACGCTATCCTGACGAACATAGATCTGGATTCGGCCGCTCAGGTCCTGAATATGCGCAAAGCTTGCTTTACCCATGCCCCGCTTCGCCATAATCCGTCCGGCAATACTGACTTCGATGTGCTTCTCTTCCAGCTCTTCCTTGGTCAGTTCTTCATACTTCTTCAGAATGGAGCCGGCCTCTTCGGTACGTACGTATTTTTGGCCAAAAGGGTCGATCCCCAAGTTGCGGAGCTCGTCCAATTTGTCGCGGCGAATCTGTAACAGCTCGCTAAGTTCGGTTTCCTGATTCAAGACTTCATCCGTCATGATCTGTATTCATCTCCTTATTTACATTGCAGCCCTTGCGTTTACGCTTGTCCGTAATGTTGAAAAAAGCTTCCCTAAGGAAGCTTTTGTCTACTGCGCCTGACTGCTTCGTTACTACAGCTTTTTAATATCTACAATTTTATATTGAATTACGCCAGCAGGCACACTTACATCAACCACGGTACCTTTTTTCTTGCCCAAAATGGCTTTACCTACAGGACTTTCGTTGGAAATCTTGTTCTGAAGCGGATTGGATTCCGCAGTACCTACAATCGTATATTCCGTGATGTCACCAAACTCCAAATCTTCTACGATAACGGTAGCTCCCACGCTCACAGCATCGGTATCGATCTCGTCACTGTTAATGATCCGTGCATTACGAAGCATTTTCTCCAGCGTAATGATACGTCCTTCAATGAAAGCTTGCTCATTCTTCGCATCTTCATATTCGGAGTTCTCACTGATATCACCATAGCCGATGGCTACTTTGATCCGTTCAGCCACTTCGCGGCGCTTCACTGATTTCAGTGTTTCCAGTTCTTCTTCCAGCTTCTTGAGTCCTTCTGGTGTAAGGATAACTTCCTTGTCGCTCATCTCAACCGATTCTCCTGTCATGGGAATAATTTGATTGTACGGCAACGGAATCAGTGCTGATGACAGAACTCCGCCCGCATACATCTTCAAAACTATATGAAGTTCTCCAGAGAAATAGAATATTCCTCCTGATGCACTAATACTTAGTAAACGCACATGGCGAATTTATACTGAGAAATTATAGGGGAACGATCTCGAAAAGTCAATGTTACGTCCCCTGCGGCTGTAAACGTTTTACAAGACGACTGAGGTAATCAAGAGGCGTTTTCAGCAATTGCCGGTTCGGACTCCAGATTGCCCTCCATTTTCAGCTGAGCCACAAAGTTCTCCAGAATACCCACCATCTCGTCCCGCTTGGTGCCCTCCATAATAACGTCTTTAATTCGCGCTGATCCCTTTAATCCCTTCAAATACCAAGCCAGATGTTTACGCATCTCACGAACCGCAACCGTTTCATTCTTGAGTGCGATCAGTCGATCCATGTGCAGGACAGCTACACGAATTTTCTCTTCGGCATCCGGGTCCGGAGGCAGCTGGCCAGAGCTCAGGTACTGGATTGTACGATACAGCATCCACGGATTACCTAACGCAGCACGCCCGATCATTACGCCATCACAGCCGGTCTCATCCAGCATGCGGCGGGCATCCTCCGGGGAAGCTACGTCACCATTACCGATCACGGGAATCGAAACAGCTTCTTTAACATTTTTGATATGTGACCAATCCGCTGTGCCAGTATACAGCTGCTCTCTAGTCCGGCCGTGTACGCTGACAGCACTTCCGCCGGCGCGTTCCACCGCAAGAGCATTTTCCACCACATAGATATGCTCGTTATCCCAGCCGATCCGCATTTTCACGGTAACGGGTTTCTCGACGGCTTCTACAACGGCGGATACCATCTCGTAAATTTTATTCGGGTCCAGCAGCCAGCGCGCACCTGCATCACACTTGGTTACTTTTGGCACGGGGCATCCCATGTTGATATCGATTATATCTGCGTTCGTTTCCTGATCTACGATTCTGGCTGCCTCAACCAGGGATTCTCGGTCGCCTCCCCAGATCTGCAGACTAAGCGGCTTCTCGCGTTCATCGACAAACAACATCTCACGTGTTCGCTGGTTGCCATGCACAATGGCTTTACCGCTGACCATCTCCGCGCAAACAAGACCTGTACCAAACTCCTTGGCGATCAGACGGAAAGCCGGGTTGCACACCCCCGCCATTGGTGCCAGAACGACCTGATTTATCATTTCAATATTGCCAATCTTCAGCATGCTTGCTGTTTCACCCCTTTATCCATTCTTGAAACCCTGTAACTCCTCAACACTGATCGCAAGCACTTCAGCAATTTTACTGAGCTCCTGCTGCGTCACCCTGCGATTTCCACGTTCAATCGTTCCCAGAATGGCCAGGGATATGCCTGTCTCGGCTGCAAGCTCATGCTGCGTTAACCCCTTCAGCTTCCGGAATGCCCGGATTCGGTTGGCCAATTGCATGTTTTCCAACGCTGTATTCCATCCTTTCCATCCAGTACAGACAACGATGCGTGTACAAAGGTATACAAACCTGATGTGTCGTCCTGCGGCACGATGTCCGACAGCGGCACCAGCACAAATGCCCGCTCTCCCATCCGGGGATGCGGCAGCTGAAGCAATTCGGTATCCCGCGTCTCGCCGTGCATCCAGAGCAAATCCAGATCTACGGTACGCGGCCCCCAGCGAATATCCCGAACACGTCCAAGACGATTCTCTACATCCAGCAGTTCCTTGAGCAGATGCTCAGGAGCCAGACTTGTCAGAACTGCAGCAGCCATATTCAAAAACGCAGGCTGATCCACATACCCTACCGGCTCCGTCTCATACAGCGCAGAGCAGCGCAGCACAGATATGTGAGGATGGGCATCCAGCAGCGTCAGCGCCTCAAGCAGCGTCTGCTCCCGATCACCCAAATTAGCCCCCAAAGCAATATAAGCCTCTGAGGATTCAGAGGTCGAATGTGCAATCATAATGGTTCTCACTTTCTTGAGCGGCGAAGCTCTACCGTTACGCCTCCAAAATGAATATCAAACGGCGGATGAGGCTTCGTCACCTTGACTGTCAATGCATTGATAATAGTATAAGTGTCTAGTAAAGAAGATGCAATATGTTCGCCCAAAGCTTCAATTAACTGGAATGATGTGTTCTCAACCATCTGCTTCACCAGCTCATGAATCTCGGCATAATTAATTGTTTTGGTCAGATCATCATTACGCCCCGCCTCACCCAGGTCCATATCAATCTCCAGATCAATGTAATACCGTTGACCCAGCTTCCGCTCTTCTGCAAAAACACCGTGGTATCCGTAATACTCCATACGATGCAACACCATTCTGTCCATCCGTTTCGCCTGCCCTCTATCTGAAATATATTGAAAATTTAAGTTATATGATAAACGCTTCGCTCTCCCATGGAAGGGCTGTATCAGCCCTCCATCATGATCTTCTCCGCAAGCCTGGAGAGCGATATAACATCGCATCACACATGTCCGCCGTCCGCCGGATCGGCTTCACATCATGGACGCGCACCATTTGGCAGCCTTGGGCAATGCCAAATGCCACCGTTGCCGCTGTGCCTTCCAGCGCATCATCCGCACCGACATCCAGCGTATGCTGGATAAACCGTTTGCGGGAAGTGGCGAGCAGCACAGGGTAGCCCAGCTCATTCAGCATGCCCAGAGAAGACATCAGCTGCAAGTTCTCTGAGATATCCTTCACAAAGCCGATGCCCGGGTCCAGTATAATTTGATGCTCCTGCACACCCGCTGCAAGTGCAAGCTGAATGCTGTCCTGCACATCACGCACGACATCATGCAGATAGTCGGTATAATCATGTGCCTGACGATTATGCATCAGTATAACGGGACACCCCAGCTCGGCGGCAGTCCGGGCCATTGCCGGATCTGCCTTGGCTCCCCATACATCGTTGATGATATGGGCACCGGCCTGAATGGCCTCGCGCGCAACATCTGCCTTGTAGGTGTCCACCGAGATCGGTATGTGCGGCGCTTCAGCATGCAAAGCTTCAATCACGGGAATAATGCGGTCAAGCTCCTCGTCTGCGCTGACAACCTTCGAGCCAGGACGAGTGGATTCGCCGCCGATATCAATCAGATCGGCTCCGTCTGCCATCATCTGCTTCGCATGAGCGACAGCTCGTTCCACGCTATTGTAGCGTCCACCATCCGAGAATGAATCAGGTGTCACGTTTAAAATACCCATAATCTGTGTCCGGGCTCCCAGCGTAAGCGAAGCTGGCCCCCATTCATATTTTCGTTCATAGATGACTGGTGCAAGTGTCATGAAGTATACCCCGCTTTCTCCCGGTACATACGCAATAATACAGCCGTAACCGGGCCAATCTGTCCACTGCTGATCGTTGTCTCTTGACCGTTCAGATCTCGCAGCGTTGTCACCGGAACCAATTCGGCTACCGATCCGGTCACAAATATTTCATCCGCCTGCCACAGCTCCTCCCACGGCGACTGTGTTTCTATGCAAGCAATGCCTTGCTCGGCAGCAATCTCCATGACCACCGCTCTGGTGATGCCCGGCAGAATGCCAGTGGAGAGCGAAGGCGTGTAGAGCACACGCTCGCGCACCCAAAATACATTGCTAACCATACCCTCCGCTACGAACCCTTCCCGGGTAAGCTGCAGCCCCTCTGCACCCTGCACTCGCTGATCCTGCCGAACAAGATGGTTTAGCTCACGCTTTGCCAATATGCTGTTCATATAATGCAGCGACTTGAGCCTGACTTGCCCTTCCGGCGTATTGCGCGGAGTAGAGAGGCGTTGAAGCATTTTTCCACTCTCATACAGGGTGGGAGATGGTTCAGGCAGTGCTTTTGCCAATACAATGTGGGTTGGAGAGGTGTAGTCTCCTGAAGGTAAACCGAGCGGCGCTTCGCCAGCAGATACGGTATAACGCACATAAGCATCCTCAAGCTGGTTCGCCTGCATTAGACGAGATATCCAATCCGCAACCTCACTCGCCGTGACTTCAAAAGGGATACCCAGCTCTGCACAGCCGGAAGCCATTCGCTCCAGATGCCGTTCCAGAAGATACGGCCTGCCCCCGTACGTCCGAAATGTCTCGAACAGCCCGAGTCCGTACAAAAAGCCGTGATCCGTTACAGGAACCACGGCTGATGCCAGCTGAACCAGCTTTCCGTTCATCGCGGCATATTGCATGTTATACGGTTGCCTTCTGCTGTGACAGGAAGTTGCGAAGCATCTGATGACCATGGTCTGTAATAATGGATTCCGGGTGGAACTGTACCCCTTCAATGGCATACTCTTTGTGACGCAGACCCATAATTTCACCTTCTGCTGTCTCCGCTGTAATCTCCAGGCAGTCCGGCAGACTGCTGCGCTCCACAATCAGGGAATGGTAGCGCGTTGCTGTAAACGGAGAAGGCAGACCTGTAAACACGGACGTACCCTGGTGGTGCATCTCGGACGTTTTGCCATGCATCATACGATCCGCACGAATAACATTGCCACCGAACGCCTGTCCGATAGCCTGATGTCCAAGGCATACGCCAAAGATCGGAATGCTGCCTTTAAAATGATCAATAACCGCCAGGCTGATCCCCGCCTCATTCGGCGTGCACGGCCCTGGAGAGATCAGAATATGATCCGGTGCCAGCGCTTCAATGCCTGCCAGATCAATTTCGTCGTTGCGGCGAACTTCCACCGTCTCCCCCAATTCACCCAGATATTGAACCAGGTTGTACGTAAAGGAATCGTAATTGTCGATAACCAGAATCATATGCCCGCTCCTCCTCATCTTCCGCCGCAGCATGCGGCTGGTACCTTATTTATTTTAGATTCGTTACGCCGTTCATTTCGTCAGTTTGCTTCTCTGCTTCAGCTCGTTCACTATAATTTACAGCTCTCATCATTGCCCTGGCCTTGTTCCGACACTCTCTGTATTCACGATAGGGGTCAGAATCAATGACAATACCTGCACCAGCCTGCACATACCCTGTACCATCCTTAATCGCAAGGGTGCGGATAATGATATTCAGCTCCATATTACCACTGTAATCTATCCACCCGATTGACCCTGTATATGGACCCCTACGTACCGGCTCAAGCTCTTCAATAATCTCCATGGTGCGTACTTTAGGGGCACCCGTTATCGTTCCGCCTGGAAACGTTGCGGCAATCACATCATATACCGACAATCCTTCAGCCAGTCTGCCTTCTACCTGCGATACGAGATGCATGACATGGGAATATTTCTCGATGGTCATTAGCTCGGGCACATGGACCGTACCGTATGCAGCAATTCGTCCAATATCATTACGCTCCAGGTCAACCAGCATAATATGCTCGGCCCGCTCCTTCTCACTGCCAAGCAGCTCATCCGCCATCGCCTGATCTTCTGCCGCATCACGACCTCTTCTTCTCGTTCCCGCAATCGGGCGTGCGCTGACTTTGCCATTCTCCACTTTGACCAGTAATTCGGGCGAACCGCTGACCAGCTGGAAGTCTGGACTGCGAAGCATCCCCATATACGGTGAAGGATTCACGATTCGCAGCCATTCATAGATGTGCTCACCACTCGACTGCAGCTTCTTCTCATGTCTGAGCGATAAATTAACCTGAAACACATCACCTTGACGAATATACTCCTGTACCTTGTGCACCGCCTGTTCAAAGTCCTTCTGGGGGAAGGTGGTATGCCATCCTTCCGCTTCCTGCTCCGATTCTTCCCGCCGCAATGCAAGATGCACCTGTCTATGACGCAGCTCCAGGGCCTGCTGCTGCTCTTCTGCCTGGGCAAAGCCCAAAATATGAAGCCATCGCTGCTGCATGGCTGCCGCGCGCCGCTCTGCTGCCGCATAGCGGCTACGCAGGTCCTCATGCTCCTGCTGCTCTGAATTCAATTCGAGATGCACCATGCAGAAGAGCGCCTGCTGTTCGTGGTCATAAGCCCATATCTCTTCAAAACGCATCCACCAGTAATCCGGCAGCGCAGGATGATCTTCAGCCAGTGTTGGCAGCTTCTCCAGCGACCTTGCCACATCGTAGCTGAGATAACCGGCACAACCACCTGCAAAATCCGGTGCTCCATTCACCCTCGGTGCGCGGTAAGGAGCCATCCATCTTTTTAATACGTCCAGCGGTTTGCCCCGATCCGTCCGAGTAATTCCTCGGGATACGTCAAGAATTGTGGCCTCCAGCCCTTTGCCAGAAACGATGGACACGGGATTCAAGCCAAGGAATGTGTATCTTCCTCCCTTGCCATTCTCCAGCACAATCGCATTAGGGGATGCATACTGCCATGCCGCTTCCCACGTCAGCGGTAAACCGCCATGATACGGCCCCTCATCCGACCTCGTAATAAAAGGCAGCATCGTCCAGCCTTGAGCAGCCCATGCTTCCCAGTCGGCGTATGTGGTCATCTGGTGTGTCATTGCTGCCAGCCGCCCTTTCCTCTGTCGCTATATATGTTGTGTATTACATGTTCAACTTATATAGTTCTTATTGTTTGATAGTATACTAAAGCGTCGTTGCTTTTAAAAGCATTACGCAAAAAATCCTCCCCACCCGTCAGGGCAGGAAGGATTCATTTTTACAAAGCATACATCAGAATCATCTCATCAGAATATATGATGCATGCCAAATCGTTATATTATGCTTACGCTTCAAAGTTATACAGCGGTGTGCTCAGGTAACGTTCACCGTTACTTGGCACGATCACAACTACACGTTTACCTGCTCCAAGCTGTTTTGCTACCTGGAGACCTGCGCGGATTGCTGCACCGGAAGAAATACCGGACAGGATGCCCTCTTCTTTTGCAACTGTGCGAGCTGTTTCGAACGCATCATCATTCTCGATGTGAATAATTTCGTCGTAAATTTCCTGATCCAGAATTTCGGGAATAAAGTTGGCACCGATCCCCTGAATTTTGTGAGGGCCAGGTTTGCCTCCAGCAAGGATAGGCGATGCTGCTGGTTCTACTGCCACAATTTTAATGCCAGGGAATGCTTCTTTAAGCACTTCACCCGCACCTGTAATCGTTCCGCCAGTACCAATACCTGCAACAAATGCATCCACTGTTCCACCTACGGAGTGGATTGCCTCAACAATTTCAGGGCCTGTTGTTTCGCGGTGAATTTTCACATTTGCTTTGTTCTTGAACTGCTCTGCCATGAAATATGTTGGATTCTCTTTGAGCAGCTCTTCAGCTTTCTTAACTGCACCATTCATTCCTTCTGCCCCAGGAGTAAGCACCAGTTCAGCACCATATGCACGAAGCAGGTTGCGACGCTCCAAGCTCATCGTTTCAGGCATTACAATAACAGCCTTGTAGCCTTTAGCCGCAGCGACCATCGCGAGCCCAATTCCTGTGTTACCGCTTGTTGCTTCAATGATGGTACCGCCTGGTTTCAGCTTGCCTTCTTTTTCCGCTTCTTCAACAATGCTTACTGCGATACGATCTTTAACACTTGATCCCGGGTTCTGATACTCTAGTTTCACCAATACTTCAGCGCTGCCTTCAGGTACGATACGGTTCAGACGAACAAGCGGTGTACCTCCGATGAGTTCTGTTACGTTATTAACTACTTTAGCCATATGAATGCCCTCCTTAGTGGGATGAATATATTATAAATTCATGTATGTCAGATCTCGATGTATTTTTTATATCCGAGTAAACGAGTAGGTATTTATTATTTTCATCTTATCAACCTTACAGGACATTGTCAATATGAGTACTCAAAAAAATACTTTGCCTTAGGCCCAAGGGCTGTAGACAAAGTATTTTTATCCAGATGCAATATCTATAAGACGGGACAATAGTCATTCGTATTCATGATCTCACGATGCTGGAATATCAGAGATAATGACGGCTTTGTATTTATCTCGCAGCATCTGTTCCACCTGTGACAGCGGATCAGCCTGACTTAGCGCCAGCTGCAAGCGAATCTCTTCATGCACTTCCTCAGGCGATTGTTCCTGGCGCTCGACTTTATCATTCAGCTTGATGATCGCATAGCCGTCTTCCACTTCTACCGGACCACCAAGTTCACCAACTTGCAGTTGTGCCGCAAGCTTCAGAATCGCCTTAGGTTGAAACGGATCATTCTGTTCAATCCAGCCCAGCTTGCCGCCGGAGTCACGGGAATAGCTATCCACGGATTGCGTGCGGGCTGCCTCTTCAAAGTCCTGCCCCTTCCTCAGAGCCGTCAGCAAAGCTTCCGCTTCAGATTTCTCTTTGACAACAATCATCGACAGGTCATACTTCTCAGGTGTGATGTAATCTTCACGGTGCTCTGCCCAATACTGTTTAATGTCATCATCTTTGATCTGTATGCCAGCGGTAGCAATCTTCTCCAGCAGCAAACGATAACCCGCCTCCAGCTCCAAATCCTGTTTTGACAGGCCAAGCTGCGATTTCATCGCATCATAATAAGACTTCTCGGAGTCATACCCATCCATGGCCTCAGCCATTTCTCGGGCAATCTCTTTCGGAGTCACGACCAGATTCCGCTGAACAGCCTCGGCATATACCGCTTTCCGATTCAGCATCTGAAGCAGAACTTCGCTGCCGTAACGTCGTTTTAATTCATCAATCCAGGCTTGATCTGTAATGACTTCCCCATTAATGGTTGCAACCGTGCTGCCCTCTTCCTGATTTGTATCCTGAGGTTTCTCTGCTTCGTCTTTACCTTGGTTTAGCACCTGCATAGCCATCACTGTACCCATAACCATTACGCCCAATGTCAAAATAACAACTGCCGTCCACAGTCCCTTTTCCTGTCTGTTCATACCTCATCCCGTCCCTGCATCGATCAGCTCTTGGCTTGTTCTAGGATGGTTTCTAGCTGCTCTTTGTTAAAATCATATGTTTCGTTACAAAATTGGCAAACCACTTCGGCCTGTCCTTCTTCCTCAATTAACTGCTCCAGTTCAACCTGACCCAGACTGATTAACGTTTTCTCCAACCGCTCACGTGAACAGCTGCAATTAAAACGAATATCCAGTTCGCCCATAACCTGCACATCTGGCAAGAGACGGCGCAGCAGCTCCTCCAGCTCAAGTCCCTCATTCAGCAAGGTTGTTACGGGTGGCAGAGCACCGATCGCATTCTCAATCTCCGTAATCTCCGGGTCCGTTAAACCTGGCAGCAGCTGAATAATAAAACCTCCCGCGACAATAACGGAGTTATCCGTATCTACCAGGACCCCTACACCAACTGCCGAAGGCGTCTGTTCAGATTGCGCGAAATAATACGTAAAGTCTTCACCCAGTTCACCCGAAATAATAGGGATGCTGCCGCGGTACGGCTCCTTCAATCCCAAATCCTTCGTGATGTTGATAAAACCTTCTGTACCTACGGCTCCGGCTACGTCCAGCTTGCCAAAACGGTTACTTGGCAGATGTACATGCGGATGAGTAACGTAACCCCGCACCTCACCCTTGGCATTGGCATCTGCTACGATCTGACCAATTGGACCGTCGCCCTTAACCTGGATGGTCAGCTTTTCTTCACCTTTCAGCATCGCTCCCATAATAGCCGCTGTTGTAACTGTACGCCCCATGGCTGCTGTAGCCGTGGGAAACGTATCATGTCTTCTTCGCAGTTCTTCCACCAGTTCCGTTGTCTGAACGGCAAAGGCTCTTACCTTTCCGTTCATCGCTGTACCACGGATCAACCGGTCAAGCTTGTTGTTGTTTTCCAAGTCATTCAGCCTCCTTTGGCGTGTAATTTTGTATCCATTCCTTTAACAGAAAAAAACGGCTCAACATTAAAGCTGATACTCCAGCCTGCTGTATGCCGCCCTTTGTATGTCTACCTCTCCCTGTTCCGCTCATAGATGACTCGCAGCCCTTCAAGCGTAAGCAGCGGGTCCACCTTCTCGATACTTCGGGTCTCTTCAGCAATCAATGAAGCAAGGCCACCTGTTGCAACAACCATGGGATCAGCATTCATCTCTTGACGAATCCGCTCCACAATGCCGTCCACTTGTCCGGCATATCCATAGATAATGCCTGCCTGCATCGCATGCACCGTATTACGTCCAATCACTTTCTTGGGCTTCTCCAGCTCTATTCGCGGCAGTTTGGCTGCCCGCTCATAAAGCGCCTCGGTAGCAATGTGAATGCCGGGCACGATGGCTCCTCCTAAATAATGACCCTTTTCATCAATACAGTCAAACGTCGTGGCTGTTCCAAAATCAACGACCACAAGCGGTCCGCCATACTTCTCTACGGCCGCCACAGCGTTTACGATCCGATCCGCTCCAACCTCACGCGGGTTCTCGTATCGCAAATTCAGGCCGGTTTTGATGCCCGGCCCCACAAGCAGTGGTTTTCTGCCCACATATTTCTCACACATCGCCTCAATAACATTCACCAGCGGTGGAACCACCGATGAAATAATAACACCCTCGATGTCATGAGCCGAGATACGGGACATATGAAATAAATTATAAATCAATACGCCGTATTCATCCACTGTGGACTGGCGAGATGTGCTCAGACGAAAATGGTGCAGCAGTTCACGGCCCTGATATACCCCGAGCACAATGTTACTGTTGCCCACATCGACAACTAGAATCAAAGAGGTTCACCCCTCTTTCTTTTCGTTTAAATCCAGGCTGATATCCAGGCTCTCAAAAGAATAGGTTAACCTGCCAACTGAAATTACATCCACACCCGTTTCCGCAATTCCACGAATAGTTTGCAGAGAAACGTTACCAGAAGCCTCCACTTTCACATGCGGAGCCTGTTCACGAATCAGTGCAACCGCCTCCCGCATCCGATCAGGCTGCATGTTGTCCAGCATAATGATATCTGCCGCGGCATGCAAGGCCTCCTGTACCTGGGCCAGATTTTCCGTCTCTACTTCAATCGTCATCGTATGCGGAATGACAGCACGCGCACGCTGCACCGCTTCAGTAATTCCGCCTGCACCTTTGATATGATTATCCTTGATCATAACGGCATCGTATAACCCGAATCGATGATTAGCGCCACCGCCAACACGTACAGCATACTTTTCCAGCAGGCGATGACCTGGTGTTGTTTTGCGTGTATCGACCAGTCTCGTCTTCAGACCCTCGAGTGCATCCACGTATGAACGTGTACGCGTAGCAATACCCGACATCCGCTGTAGCAGGTTCAGCGCGAGCCGTTCTCCAGTCAGGAGGGAGTGTGTGCTGCCCTCAACTTCAGCCAGTATCGTACCCGGATGGACAGCATCACCGTCACTCACTTTTGCGGTAAAACGAAGTGCCGGATCAACGACTTGAAATACAAGCTCAGCAATAGGCATGCCTGCAATGATTCCTTGATCCTTGGCATGAATGACAGCTTTGGATTCACTGCCTGTGGGGATGGTCACACTGGTGGTGACATCTCCTGCACCTACATCCTCGTGCAGCCAGCCTTTAATTGTCTCGATCAATTGTTGATTGTATCCATTCAATATCATGACATCCATTCCTCCACAATCGCTTGTTCTCGCTGCTGCAGACTATGCTTCTGCCACATCGCATCGTCTCTGGCCGGGTAATCCTCACGATAATGCGCCCCGCGACTCTCCTCACGATGAAGCGCTCCGCTAGTCACCAGCCATGCACAGGTAAGAAGGTTTGCATATTCCAGCTCTTCTCTGTAATTGAGGCTTTGATTCAAAAACGGAAGCTCCTGCTGCAAATTATCCAGGGCCTGCTGCAGATTTTTGCCGTTTCTTCTCAGACCGACTTTACGAACCATCATCTTCTGCAGGCTCAGCCGTTTTTCTGATATCGGTTTGGATTGCTGCTTCTGTTCAGCACTGCTATTATCCATGCTCCGAGATTTCACATCTCTGCCAAGCGACGGTGCAAGCGACGGCAGCGATTCGATACGCTCCACAATTCTGCGGCCAAATACAATCGCTTCAGACAAGGAGTTGCTTGCCAGGCGATTCGCTCCATGTACACCTGTAGATGACACTTCGCCGCAGGCAAATAATCGGGGTATGCTGCTTTCGCCGCTCAGATCGGTTTTGACCCCGCCCATCATGTAATGTGCTGCAGGTGCTACCGGTATCCAGTCTGTTGTCATATCAAGACCATATCTCATACAGGTTTCATAGATCGTAGGGAAACGATGCTTTACCATCTCCGGCGACTCATGTGTAATATCAAGGTAAACAAACGTACTGTTCGTTAGTTCTATCTCGCTGACAATTGCTCTCGCTACGATATCGCGTGGCGCAAGCTCCAGCTGGGTATGATATTTTTCCATAAAACGCTCCCCTTTTACGTTGCGCAGATATGCGCCTTCCCCGCGTACTGCCTCGGATACCAGAAAGCGCGGAGCACCGGGATAACACAAAGAGGTAGGGTGGAACTGAATAAATTCCATATCACGCACAACGGCACCTGCACGATATGCCATAGCGACTCCATCAGCGGTTGCAACATCAGGATTGGTTGTATAACGGTAGAGCTGTCCAGCCCCGCCAGAGCACAGCACCGTAGCTTTGGCTCTGACAAATACTTTTGAGCCGTCTTCCTTCAAAACCAAAGCACCGATACATTCGCCCTGATCCGTAATCAAGTCGATGACAAAATGCTCATCCCATACATCAATTACCGGATGTTCATGTACCTCAACGGCAAGTGCACGAACAATCTCATATCCTGTCGCGTCTCCATTAGCATGCAAAATACGGCGGTGGCTATGCGCACCTTCCTGCGTCAACGCCAGCTCGCCGTTCTCCAGGTCAAACAATGTCCCCAGACGGATCAGTTCCCTGACGCCTTCTGGCCCTTCATTCACCAATACTTCTACTGCTTCGGAGCGGCATAAACCCGCTCCGGCAACAAGGGTATCCTGCAGGTGGTACGCAGGCGAATCATCTTCAGCAATAACAGCCGCAATGCCTCCCTGCGCATATCGGGTATTACTCTCAAGTAAAGACTTCTTCGTAATCATCAGCACGCGATGCTGTTCACTAGCCTTAATCGCCGTGAACAGTCCGGCAATGCCTGAACCGATCACGAGCACATCGGTCTCCACCATAGGCAGCGCAGAGAGATCAAAATCATGTATATATTGCGGTATCTGCGGTTTCATCTCATTCACCTGTCTCGGAGCAAGAGTAACGCATGTTACTTCACCAGTAACATGCGCTCTAGTGATTCTCTGGCTTTATCAGCAACAGCCGGTGGAACATAGATCTGTGGTTTCATCGTTTCCAGACATTTAACCAGCTTCTTCAGATTGTTGACCTTCATATTCGGACATACAAGGAACTTCGTCGCGAAGTGGAACTGTTTATCCGGACTGTCGAGACGAAGCTGGTACCCCGTTCCATCTTCAGTACCTACGATAAATTCCTTTGTTGCTGACTTTTTGCAATATTCAAGAATGGCCGTTGTGCTGCCTACAAAATCTCCCATCTCCACAACTTCAGGACGACATTCCGGGTGCACCACGAATTCGGCATCAGGGTATTTGGCTTTCATCTCCACCACATCTTTGACCGTCAACATATCATGTGTATTGCAGTACCCTTCCCAGATAATCATCTTTTTGTCTGTGTGCTGCTGCACATAATGTCCAAGATTTTTATCAGGTACCCAAATAATTTCATCAGAATCTACGGACTGGATAACCCGAACTGCATTCGCTGATGTACAGCAAATATCCGTTTCTGCTTTGATCTCAGCCGAGGAGTTAATGTATGTGACTACTTTCGCATTCGGATGCTGTGCCTTCAGCTTGCGCAATCCGTCTACGTTCACCATATCAGCCATCGGACAACCGGCACGTTCATCTGGAATCAGAACCGTTTTGTTTGGAGCCAGAATTTTAGCGCTTTCACCCATAAAATGAACACCACAGAACACGATCACATCTGCATCCGTCTGTGCAGCCTTCTGCGCCAGCAGGAATGAGTCTCCACGGAAATCCGCGACTTCCTGTACTTCGTCACGTTGATAGTAATGAGCGAGAATAATGGCATTACGTTCCTTCTTGAGTTCCATCAGCCGCTCACGCAGCTCACGATTCATCTCAGCCTTGCGCTCTAAAGCCAGAGCTTCCACCTGTGATCCTCTCCTTATCGGGACAGCGCCAAGCGCTGTTTCATAGGGTTAACCTAAGTCGTTATGTTTGCTTGAGAAACGAATCACAAGCGGTTTAACAACTAATGTACACAACGTTCACGACTCTGTCAATAAATGAAAAAGGGCAGGATATCCCCTCATATCCCACTCATTCTATCCGGTTCGCCATCTAGCTCTCGATTATCCGTTTCTACTTCCAAGGAATAATTGTTACAAAAAAGAGAGCCCCGAGGGCTCTCTTTCTTATTCCGACTAATTGCCGATTATATGACATGTTAAGATGTTGGCTTGGTGCCGCCATCATTCGGATCATTGCTGCCCTTATCTACGTCTGGAGCTTCGTTAGGAATATCTCCAGCCAGCGGCTCAGATGTTTCATCTTTGCCTTGAATACGGACACGAACATCACCGATGTTATCAATGATTGGTTCGCCACCTTCACTTGGCGTGCCTTCTCCTGAGTTGTCGCCTTCTGCTTTTGGTGTAAGGGAACCTGTTTCGATCAATTGTTTGATCTGATCCATTTCCAGTGTTTCAACCTCAAGCAATGTTTCAGCAATCAGATGCATCTCTTTGGTATGTTTGATCAGCAAAGCTTTACACTTCTCATAACATTCATTAATAAAGCGCTGCATCTCTTGGTCGATCTCATATGCGATGGAATCCGAGTAATTCTGTTCATGACCGATATCCCGTCCAAGGAATACCTGCCCTTGTGAACTTCCGAATTGCATTGGACCCAATTTCTCACTCATACCGTATTCCATAACCATGCTGCGCACGATACCTGTCGCTTGCTGGAAGTCACTGTATGCACCGGTACCGATCTCCCCGATAAACAATTCCTCTGCAACGCGGCCCCCAAGGAGTCCGGTTACTTTATCCAGCAGCTCTTGTTTGGTAACGAGCATACGATCTTCTTTTGGCAACATGATTACATATCCACCCGCACGTCCGCGCGGAATGATGGTCACTTTATGTACCATATCAGCATGTTCCAGGAAGTATCCTACAATGGTATGGCCTGCTTCATGATAAGCGACAATGCGTTTCTCACGGTCACTGATAACACGGCTTTTCTTCTCCGTACCTACAATGACGCGGTCAATCGCTTCATCCACTTCACGCATCGAGATATCTCTTCTGTTACGACGGGCTGCAAGCAGTGCCGCTTCATTCAGCAAGTTCTCCAGGTCTGCACCGGAGAAACCAGTCGTACGCTTCGCAATAATATCCAGTCTCACATCTTTCGTGAGTGGTTTGTTGCGGGAATGTACTTTCAGAACAGCTTCACGGCCTTTAACATCAGGACGATCCACTGTAATCTGACGGTCAAAACGACCTGGACGCAATAACGCAGGGTCCAGAATATCTGCACGGTTCGTAGCAGCAACGATGATAATACCTTCGTTTGCTCCAAATCCGTCCATCTCAACGAGCAACTGGTTGAGGGTTTGTTCACGTTCATCGTGACCGCCGCCAAGACCAGCACCACGCTGACGTCCTACCGCATCAATCTCGTCAATGAAGATAATACATGGGGCGTTTTTCTTTGCATTTTCAAACAAGTCACGTACACGTGATGCACCGACACCGACAAACATTTCAACGAAGTCGGAACCGGAAATACTGAAGAATGGTACACCCGCTTCACCGGCTACGGCACGTGCGAGCAATGTTTTACCTGTACCCGGAGGACCTACGAGCAATACGCCCTTTGGAATCCGTGCACCAACTGCTGCGAATTTACGAGGGTCCTTGAGGAAGTCTACGACTTCAACAAGCTCCTGTTTCTCTTCATCAGCACCTGCCACATCTTCAAATGTAACCCGCTTTTTCTCTTCGTTATAGAGTCGAGCACGGCTTTTGCCAAAGTTCATTACTTTACCGCCGCCGCCTTGTGCCTGATTAAACAGGAAGAAGAACAGCAGGAACATAATGATCAAAGGAATAAAGGAGGTCAGCAGTGTTAACCAGATGCTGTCACCTTTCATTGGTTCCTGGTGATATTCAAATTTGTTTGTTTCGCTTGCAGCTACAAGCTCGTTGATTGCCTCATCCGTAGGAGGAATATACGTTGAGAAATTTTCTGATTTGGCTCCGTCAGGCGTTTGTTTGTATCGACCAGTTACGAGATACGTCTGACCGTTAAACTGAACCGTCACTTCGGAGACATTGTTGGCTTTGATCGCTGCACGCAGCTGATCATATCTAGGATTATCGGTGGCTTCACCGCCATTGCTGACGAACTGAACGATCCCCACCACAACCAAAAAAAGAATCAAATAAAAAGCAGAATTCCGGATGAACCGATTCATCCCCTACCTCCTCTCGAGACACTTTAATTATTTTAACATAGCCCGACACGGCTTCTCAATAGAAGCCATATACAGCTTCGGGCTTGGGCCCTAGCACGATATTAGCTAGTATAAATTTCTGGTTTCAGAATCCCGATATAAGGCAGGTTCCGATACTGCTCGGCATAATCTAGACCATATCCAACGATGAACGCATCTGGAATGTCAAACCCTGTGTAATGGGCTTCCAATTCCACTTTGCGACCCGATGGCTTATCAAACAGCGTGACCACACGCACCGTCTCGGCACCGCGGTTCTCCAGCAGTTCAATCAAATAGCTAAGTGTGAGTCCACTGTCGATAATATCTTCGACAATCAGAACTTCACGTCCTTCAACAGATACATCCAGATCCTTGATAATTTTGACAACACCGGATGACTTGGTAGATGCACCATAGCTGGACACAGCCATAAAATCCATCTCAACCGGTACCGTTATGTTCTTAACCAAATCAGCCATAAATATAAACGCACCTTTGAGCACGCAAATGACCAAAGGATTCCGGTTAGCATAATCGGCACTTAGTGTTGCACCTAACTCTTTCACCTTACTCTGAATTTCTTCTTCACTGATCAATACTTCCTGAATGTCGTTCTGCAACTGTGCGAACCTCCTAAGTTATACTATGAAAGCCTTACCTGAACCATAACCACTACCCCTGAATCGCTGAATCGCCTACAGTCATGTACAGGATTGCGGAAGTGCTCTCCCTGACAGGGGCTACATCGGACCGGCGAACTCCCGGTAACCAAATGATGTTGCCTGCTCCATCACATACCACAGGAATACATGGTCTGACAGATGGGGGAATTTTCTCATCGATGAAAATATTTTTCACCTTTTTGCTTCCGTTTAATCCCAGTACTTTCATGGTATCTCCAGGTAACCGTGAACGTACAACCAGCGGCATCAGCAGACTGTCCGCATCAAAAGCGGCTTGATCCGCCGATTCCGGTACATGATAGTTCTCGGGACTCATCGTCATAAACCGAATGTATCGGTTAATCTCGGTGAGTGAAAGCTCATAAGTTCCGCTCCATTGTGCAAGACGATACTCGTAAGATCGATCCTGTACGTCTGTCCGTATGCCAAAAGAGATGAGATCATACTCCCGCGTACAAACGAGTGTCTGTCCTATATCCAGGCTCCAGGTCGTCACATCGGTATCCATAACCTTGCGCCGAATAGTTTCAATACGGGTAAAGTCGACAAAATCACTGTCCAAAGGCAGATAATTCAATATTAGTTTAATCAACCTTCGTTGTAAAGCGACATGTAACTTCAAGAAGGAAGGCGCCTCAAAGGTCTGCCTTCCACCGTTCACCTGCACTAGACACCTGTATGTGTCAAGAGCACTCTGCTCCATGAAATCGTCTTCTTCACCCACAATTTCGGCAAGTCGATTCAGTGACGGCGTGAGTTGTCCATTATATTGCCCCAAAAAAGGCAGCACATCCAAACGAATCGCATTACGCCGATATTTGCGTTGATCATTGCTCTCATCATGAAAGTAAGTAAAACCCTGTGTATTACAAGCTTCTACAAGGTCCGTCTTGTTTATACGAAGGCATGGACGAATAAGTTCCACATTTTTTTCACGCCGTTTGAATTTCATTCCTGCCAGCCCTGAAAGGCCGCTCCCCCGCAACAAATGAAGCATAACCGTCTCGGCCTGATCGTCGGCATGATGTGCCAAAGCAATGCTTGCAGCACCGTATTTATCAGCTACCTCATGTAAAAAAGCATAACGCCGATTACGGGCTGCCTCCTGTGGTCCTTGCCCTGTCTGCTTCATATAGGAAGGTATATCTGCCTTGATCCATTCAAATGCAATGCCAAGCTGACTCGCCAGCTCCATCATCTGATGTGCTTCTTCATCTGATTCTTTGCGAAAGCCATGATGTACATGGGCACAGATCAGTTCAAGCGGTACATGCTGCTTGCTGATCTCGTACATGATATGCAAAAAAGCCACCGAGTCCGGCCCGCCCGATACAGCGACGACAATCCGATCCCCGGGTACCCATAACTGATGCTCTTCCGCTGCATCCAGTACGTTATTCACCAGTGTGTCCCAGCGTAAAGCCTCCATACCTTTTCCTCATTCCTTGCGTTATGTATATGCACCCTTACCGTCTAGAAGCGCAGTGCATAGATGAGTACCCCGATAAGTAAAATGACTGATAAAGCAAAGGCATTTTTCAGCCAGCGCGGTGTGCCATTTCTCGAGCGTCTGCGCATAGGTGCAGGGCGTTCCATCAATTCCTTCCATGCCTTTGCAGCAACGCCTGCATCCTGAAATTGACCCCGGAGCGCTCGAATAATCCAGTTCCGGAAAGGGCCTAAACGCTCACTTCGTTCAACCAGCCGCACGAGTTGATTAACATTTCGCAATTGCGGCAGTCCATCTGCAGCCAAAGCTTTCAACGCGTCTGCTTCCATAATATGAATCAGTAGCAGTGCAAAAGCAAACACATCATATGAAGCATCCGCAGTTCGGCTACCTGCATTCCAGTACCCTCGATCGTACCATTCCGTGAACTGTTTGACACTTCGACCAATCGAAGTAACACCGCCATAATCAATGAGCTCAACATGTCCATAATCAGAGACGAGTACATTCTGAGGTTTGAGATCGCCAAACACCCAGCCGGCTTGATGTAACTGACCAAGCTTCTGTAACAGCCTTAACCCAACCAGGAGTGTCCAGTCTGTTCCCTGACGCCGAATAAAATGATGCAGCGCCTCTCCCTGAACGTAACGCATTACATAAAAGGGAATATCCCGGCCTCGAACGGCATAATCGTCCACATCTTTAAGATAGGAAGGTATGCCGCTCTGCCGAAGGGCTTCATGATTACGCTGCAACTGAAATGATTTGAGCACATTGATCTCAGACTGCAAATCGACCGGATCAAATCCCATTTTGAGTGCATAGTGCTTGCCGTTCTCTCCCCGCTGGACAAGAAACACAACCCCGTTAGCACCTCTGCCCAGCAGCTTCCGAATGGTATATCGGCTTCGATTCCATTTTCCCGTAATAACGGTTCCCGGCGGGAAAGAGGCATCAGACAACGTTGTCACCGAGCATCCCTTCTCTTTCAATGCGATAGTTCCCTTCTATTTCCTGCTGTTCCTCCAGTGTACCATATCGGTAAAAATCAATCACCTTCTGAATTGCAGGACCTGTCGGTGTCGCCCCCTTTGTCTGCAGGCGTCCAAACAAGGAACGAACACGCCCCGGATCATCGGTCCAGTCGATGTCCATAACCGCATGCTCTCCGCTGTGGCGGCCTGGAAAATGAAAAACAGAAAGCCGGCTTTTGCCTACCCGTGCCTGCAAGCTTAACATCAAATCCCGTATGCCTTCCTCTACTGCTGCCAGCTTTGGCTTCATGCTTGCACTGACATCAATGAGCAGGGAAACCTGCAGGGCTGTAGTCTCTGCCATATTGTCCATCACTTCTACAACCTGTGAACGCTGTGCAGGCTCGAGATCAGTGACCGTTTTGGAACCTTCCCCCAAAATTTGAGTTAACTCTCTATTAACCGCTTGCTGAATTGTTTGAACCACCGTTTTTCTTGTCATCATCTGCATCGTATGTGCTAATTGTCTTGTGCCTACAATTTGGCTGATTCCCCCTCCTGCTCTGGCAATGTCCTCTATCTCCCGACTTCCCAGCTCTCCAATGGTGCCGTAGTCAATAACACCTACAACATTAACGGTAATGCCCTCCTCCCGTGCCTCAGCTGCTGCAATTACCGGACTTACACCCACATTGGAACAACCGTCTGTAATCAACAAAATTTGTTTCATCCGACATCCCTCCGTCATTCGTACTCTTCAACTCTATGACTAGCATTGCCAGATTGAAGAGAGTTCAAACGATTGATCCGGATTGAGATAGCTGCCTATGGACACGATCTATACGTCAGGTTAACTAACTTACAGTGCGTGGGCGCTCCATACGGCTGATGCCAGGCACTCGCAGGGTAGCCCATTCCGGGCGGAAATGTTCAACTTTGCCAACTACAACGGTCATATCATCTAAAATTTCCTGCTTCTGATACCGAATCACACTTTCGAGCAGACAATCTGCAAGTTCTTGTGGCTCATCGGTATCAATCTCCTGAATGAGACGTTTCATCCACAGCTCTTTGTTCACTGCATATCCTGGCGCATCATAGATTCCATCTGTCATCATGATCAAAATATCACCAGGCTGCAGCTGCAGCGTAACAAGATCCACCTCTATATCTTTAATAATGCCTATCGGCAGATTGCTTGCCGAAACCTGAATAACCTCCTGTCCACGTTTGATAAAGCTCGGTGTAGAGCCAATTTTCATAAACGTTGTCTCTGCTGTGTACTCATCAATGAGTGCCATATCGACTGTAGCGTACATCTCTTCCGGAGAACGCAGCATCAGCACCGAATTGACGGATTTGATCGCCAGCTTCTCATCCATGCCTGATTGAAGCAGCTGCTCCAGAATGTTCAGTGCAGCACTGCTTTCCATGCGAGCCCGCTCTCCGTTCCCCATCCCGTCACTGAGTGCGACAGCAAACGTGCCATTGCCCAGCTCGACCGTACTGAAGCTGTCCCCTGACATCACATCGCCACCCTTGGCCGCAGCAGCCACACCTGTTGTGACCTCGAACGTTTTTGCCGAGCCAAAGGTCACGGTTGCCAGTCCCTGTCGTGGGTCAGTCATCGTTTCATGCAGCACAGCAATATGCTCGTCCAGCACGTTAGAGATCAGCGGAGCGATCATTTTGCGGCATTCATCAAACCCCCTTGTATATGCGTGTACAATCTCGATCTCTACATTGCCTGCTTCCAGATTAATAATTTCAATAGAATGAATGGATAATCCAAGGGACTCCAGCGCATCCCGAATCTGTTCCTCCTGCTGCACCATCTCCTCACTCTCGCGTTGAATTTCTTTGGCCAGGTCCTCCATCACCTGGGATACGCCGGATAATTGTTCGGCAACCAATTGACGACTATCAATAATCTGACGTTTCCATTGCATGTTGTGCTGATGCAGGCCATATTGGGCACGCATCACTTCAAGCACTTCCTCCGGCTTGGCACATACCCTGTTCCATTCGACCGGGATTTGCTTGCCGGACATCTCCGGGTTCGCTTCAATGGAACTCATCACATCCGTCATATAGCTGTAGGTTTGAATAAATTTGGCGTCCCAGCATTGCGCACGCTTGAAGCAGCTTGCACAGGTTCCTTCAGCAACTGCATTCATGAAATGTTCCATGCCGCCTTCTTTGTGTACCGGTTCCCCTGTACCGGACATCTGATCGAAGCTGCGGGATAATTGACGGAACACTTGGGAAAAGCGAGTTACTCGCTCCGCTGTAATATCCCGAATGCGTTTCGCATATTCATGCTGGGACTTGGTATGATCCTGCGTACCCGGTACATATTTGGATATGGCAGCAAGCATACTCTTTGGCGTAAGCATAAACAACACAATTGCCGCACACGTTTCCCATAATGAATTCATCACATCACCCGGACCACTCAAATAGATGGATAGAATAGATGAACCCAGCAGCATGCCTAGTGCAACCGCAGCACGTTTTCCCTCTCTAAGCATGCCTGCCAGCATACCGGCAAAAGCAAGCAGACTCATCTGATATACGGCCGACATATCGGCCAGACTGAGAATTAATCCTGTGATCACTCCAACCGATGCACCCAGGGGGGCTCCGCCCACCAGCGCAAAAACTAGAATGAGATATCGGGAGAGCATATGCTCCACCGAAAGCGACTGAATGGACCAGCCCACCGCTCCGGTCATGACCGAGGCCAGCAGAATGATCAGGCACAGGATCTCCTCGTTCTTTAGGCTGAATTTCTTTTTGCGATACGTAAAAATCGGAATGGCCTGAATGAACACAAGGGTCAATACAAAGCTTAGCACCGAATCCATCGTCAGCATCAGCATCGCATACCAGCTGAACGAAGGACCAATCACCACGGCGAACAGCTTTACCATAAAAGTTGTCGTAAATACCATCGTTGGTGCATAAGATAATTCAGCACGATCGTGAGATTGCAATCCCCGGAACAGCAGATAGAAGATTGCCATCTCGGAAGCGACAATGAGTGATACCGGAAACGGAGCGAACAGACTGCCGGCCAGCAGCGCCGCACCCACTGGAATGATGTAATCCCTGCGCATAAAAGCAATCACTGCAAAGTATGCAATAGCAAAAGGAGATAGTTCATTCAGAATCATTGCTTTACCCAGCAGAAATCCCATAAAGGTAAGCAGCAGTACCCATTTGCGCGAAGCTACCGCCTGGACAGCCTTGCGGGAACCCAGCCAGTGCTTCAGGCGTACTGACAGCTCCTCCCGAGCCGCAGCACCTCCTTTGCCTGCTTTCATTCCCGGAATTTGAATGACATTCCACTTCTCCATCATGCTCAAGGCACCCCATTCGATTAATTTGATTTCGTGTTTCGTTCTCGATGGTTCTGATTATAGATAGAATGCAAGACGTAGTTTGTCAGAATAGCTGGACGAGCTGCAAAAAGTTTACGACAAAAGAAACATTCGCGGCGCGATGGTGTTAAACCCTCGGCCTTATTGTAGTTTCTCGTATTCCAGAGCAGATCCGCTCCGATCCGCATGTCTGATTTTGAACGTGAAGCTGGAAGGTGTCGCCACGATCTGAGCAGGATAACTGGGGAATGCCACGGAAACCTGTCGGTAAAAAATGGTAGACGACAAATGTTCTTATCATTCCGTCTAGCGGTTCACTGGAGAGTAGAAATGATGTCATGGCTCAGCATAAAACGAATTCCTCTCCGAGGTTTCGCCGAAATCAGAATCGGAACAACAGCCTCTTCAACATTCGCTGAACATAACCTGGGGAAGCACAAAAAAACCGTCAGCCGATTGGCTAACGGTTCTGCTTATATATTTCAAATCAGGTTGGACAGATTACACACGCTTCGCGCCACGGCCGCCGCGTTTGCCCTCTGTATTCTTCTTAAGCGAAGAAATACGTTCTTCACTATCTTTCAGGAAGCGTGACATTTTATCCTCAAATGAAGGTTTGCCTGCTGCGGGCTTAAAAGAACGGCCTCCGCGGTCACGGTTAAATCCACCGCCACCACCACGACCTTGGCCACCACTTGGGCCTCCGCCGCCGAATCGTTCGCGATCTCCTCCACTGCGTTCCGGTCTAGGAGCTCTTGGGGGTCTGGATTGTGTTTGTTGCTCTACCGGTTTGTCAACAGCCTGTTTGATGGAAAGTCCGATCTTGCCGTCCTTGTCAACGTTGATAACCTTTACTGTGACTTGGTCATTCAGCTTCAGGTGGTCGTTGACATCTTTGACATAATTGTCGGCGATTTCCGAGATGTGAACGAGACCCGTGACACCTCCTGACAGATCCACAAATGCTCCAAAATGCGTGATTCCTGTCACCTTGCCCTCTAACTTGGTGCCCACTTCAATTGCCATAGAATAAAATGATCCTCCCTTAAAAATATACAACCCGATTTTTTGAATGCCAAAATCAATGCTGCGCTACTTGTAATTATACCTTATGCCATAAACCAAGGTCAACTGAGCAAGAGCCCAATGGAGAGCCTATTTTTTCCGATTTAACCGCATAAGACGTATTGAAATCAGGCCTTGCTCAGCAAAGGACCAAATTCCATTAGTTCCCTGCCCCTTCAACCTGAATTGGTGTTTCTTCAGGCAGGTAGTATCCTTTTTTTCGTGCCAGCTGTCCTATGTATTCAGGGTCCTTCAACCGGCTGACTTCATACTTCAGCTGTTCCAGCTGCTGCTTCGTATCCTGCTTGGACGTTTGCTGTTGAGCCAAATAAGAACTCTTGTCCGAAATTTGCGCATTCTGCACCAGAAAGGTATATCCCGCCCAGATCGCAAAACAGGTTACAAATGTCAACCAGATCATGAGACGTCTTCGCGCACCGGCAGACTTCCCTTGATTGGCTGGACTTTTCTTTCTGCCCACAGGTGTTCTACTCATTACCTGGACCTCCTTGAAACCAGCGTTTCCATATCGCTGCAATTCTTGCACCCGCTTGGACCATCCATCGAGGCGTTACCCAATATCTCAGGAGCGGCCTGAACATCCAGCGAAACAATTTGCCGAAAGGGATTAAACATTGCAGCACCAGTTTGCCCAGGAATATTAGTATCGCAAGCATAAAGCCGAATAATACACGTACTAATCGATATATTCCCTTCACTGGCATTACAATCAGGATGTTAAGGATATGTCCACACCACTGGATTAGTGTTCTTGCGAGTTTAATTAACATTACCACAAAACGCTGGGTTGTAACACTTAAAAGCCAAAAATAGAAGCAAACCCCGATAATCAGCCCCAAAAAGACATAAAACCGCAGCTGTCCGTGGTTTCCGGCGTACAGCATCCGAAACACGAACAGCGCGGAAGCAACCCAGTACAACAGATCAAGCGTATGGATGCTCCACCTTGGAAATCTCAGCTGACCGGACAGTACCCGGTAACTGTCGTAAGCCACGCCCATCACGACTCCCGATAACAGCATCCAGGTCAGTGTGATCCACTGCGCATCAAGAATCATCGGAACATCTTGCCGAACAGGCCTTTACTGTTTTTGGACTGGGAACCGGGGTCCAGATATTGAAGCGAGCTGACCGTGCCCTCAATGGATAACAAACCTTCCTCCAGGCTCAGGTTTTTGATATGTAAATTATGCCCCCGGATGGTCAGATGCCCAAGCTCGGTCTGTAGCAGAAATTCCTCACTGTCAAAGCTCTCCACATTGGAGACTCCTGTCAAGTCCAGCAGTTTCCGATTTTGCATGCTCAAATGATGCTGTTTGGCCTTCCCTCCGTGCTCAACCATGGCATGTACCCCTCCTTCTTTAGTACATAGCTTATGGATGAGAGCCAGAGAATAGAACCACTGCCCACAGATCATTTCCCTTCTCTCTTGCATGCAGGCAAAAAAACGCCCTTCCGGTACCGGAAGGACGTTTTAAGCAGTATAAAATGATACATGTACGGGATCGGAACTACCAGTCCATCCCGTTATCCTTGGCAATCGGCTCTTCCTTAACCAAGGTATAGAGGCTGCTCGCCTCATCCTTCTTGGTGCTCTCGGCAAGACGCTCCACCTTCACGGTGACCAGCTTCTGACCAAACTGAACCGTCAGCTCATCGCCTACTTTAACAGCAGCGCTGGGTTTCGCTTCCCGTCCGTTCACCAGAACACGTCCTTGTTCAGACACGTCTTTGGCTACCGTGCGGCGTTTGATCAGCCGAGATACCTTCAGGAATTTATCAAGACGCATTATTTTACAGCTTCTTTAAGTTTGTTACCTGCTTTGAATGCAGGAACAGTGGACTCAGGAATCACGATCTCATTCCCTGTTTGCGGGTTGCGTCCGGTACGACCGGAGCGTTTGCGGGTTTCAAAAGTGCCAAAGCCGATCAATTGTACTTTGTCGCCGCTAGCAAGTGCATCTGTAATTTCGCCCAAAAAGCCATTCAATACGGACTCGACATCTTTCTTAGTCAAACCGCTTTTGTTAGAAATGTTGTTGATCAAGTCTGTTTTGTTCATGTTTAAAAGCCTCCCAAATTGAAAAAAAAGTATCTGCGGGCCTAGCAGCCTTATGTGGGCCAAGCTAATCCTCGCACGGTTACTACACATGTATTCTGGCTTGCATGCTAAATTCCTGCCTTGGCCTGCGACTTTTTTTAGCATTTGTCGCACTATCGCAGAGATTCGTCTAAGTCCAGTACCCGAAACGTTCTCTTGTTAAACACCGCCATTTACCTGTAATCCCATTCATTTATCAGGTTTCGCATATCGTCATGAACACATGTTCGTATAATCATAACATACGGGCAGGCTTAATTGAAATAAGAAGTTTGGGTATTTTGACAAACGAATCCGCTACAGTCCTGCCTTTTTGGCTTGCTGCCAGAACTGCTCCATCTCTTCTACCGAGCTGTCCGCAGGGGTTTTACCCTGCTCACGCAGCCGTTCCTCGATGAATTGGAATCTGGCGACAAACTTGCGGTTGGTAGCTGCAAGTGCCTCCTCCGGGTCAGTATCAATAAAACGCGCCACGTTAGCTGTAGCAAACAGTACATCTCCAAGCTCCAGCTTGCGAGCCTCGGCATCATGTCCCTGCTGCACGGCTTCCTTCAGTTCGGAGAGCTCTTCCTCGATTTTGGCAAATACACCCTCCACATTATCCCAGTCAAATCCAACCTTGGCCGCTTTCTTCTGGAGCTTGTAGCCTTTCATAAGCGCAGGCAGATCACGCGGTATGCCATCCAGCACAGAAGCCTTCTGCACATCTTGACCTTTGCGCTTTTTCTCCTCTGCCTTCATCTGTTCCCAGTTTTGCAACGCTTCATTCGCATCTTCGGCCTGATTATCACCAAAAACGTGAGGATGACGGAAGATCAGCTTATCATTCAACCCCTCGATCACATCATACACATTAAATGTACCGATCTCTTCTTCCATCTGGGAGTGCAGCATGATCTGCAGCAGCAAGTCCCCCAGCTCCTCCTTCATATGGTCCGGGTCATCCTCATCAATAGTTTCAATGACCTCGTATGTTTCTTCAATCAGGTTTTTACGGATGGACTGATGTGTCTGCTCCTGATCCCACGGGCAGCCACCCGGGCTGCGAAGAATGTTGACGATCTCATGCAGCCGCGCAAAAGAGCGACGGCGCAGCGTATCATCTGTATTTTTAGGAACATAAATTAATGACAGATTGCCATAACCGGGAGTACGATCCAGTTCATGCAGCGGCACCTTGTGAATGACCTCCTGACCCTGCACACCAAGTGCATGGCCTACATACACGGGATAATCATCCGGGTAAACCTCCATCAGACACAGCTTCACATCCGAAGCAGTGAACACATCGTATACTTGTCCGATTAACGTGTGCAGCTGCGGCTGAACCAGTTCAGGATTCAGACTGCTGGCGTCCAGCAGCTGAAAGCCTTCAATGGGGTCAAAGCCCAGCCGGATAAATGCTTCATCCAGAAAGCTCTCCCCGCCCATGATCCGCAGAGAGATACCCTGCTGTGGGCAGCGCTCCTTCAGCAGTCTTACACTGGCTTCGGCTACCATCGGATGGCCCGGTACGGCATAGACAATCTCGGTGCCGGGAGCCCCCGTGCGCGCAGCCTCGATCAATTGGCTTGCAATCTCCTCATAGACCTCCGGGAAAGAGGATTTTGACTCATAGATGGCGTCGAACGACGTCATCTCCAGCCCCTCCTGCTGCAGATCATTCAATACTGGATGATCCAATGTGCGTACATATAATGTAGCCGCATGCTTCATTTTTTTAATAATACCTAATGTGAGCTGGTCCGCATCCCCGGAACTCAGGCCTACCACTGTTAACGCTGCACTCATTGCGATTAAACCTCCATCCGAACCGTCCTGCTCGTCAATACTTCCACAATGCTTATTCCTTTGGCCCTTTGGCGCATTTATGACCAATAAACATGTCTATTCCGACCGAACAGGTTGGCGCTCGATAATTACACGTATTATACCAGAATCTGTAGATATCCTATAATCCCATCTGCATCATGGGGGTTTGGCAGACTCTACAATGTCCATTCTTTGCATTCTCATACATAAGAAAACACGCTGCATATCGTGCTGAACCGGATCTGTCCACCTGTGCGATCTTGTGCGTTGACTGCACTACAATTTCTGTTCCTCAGAACAGTGCAGACACAGGCTGCAGCTGCGATCCATGGGTTAGTGCAGTACACGCAGTCTGCGCAGCAGCCCTGCCAGACGCGGCCCCAGCTTCGGCAAGGCTGCCAGCTCTGCGGCGGTCAGCAGCCCAGTCCGGGCCGCGGCCAGCACAAACACGGCTGTGCCTGCGGCAATGCCCAGCAGGCTTTCGCCCATCGCAGCCAGCCGATGCGTGGCTGCGATGCCCACGCCGCCGAGCACCGCTTCGGCGGCCCAGGCCATGCCCAGCGCCGCCAGGCTCATGGCGGCGATCACCAGCGCCGGCTTCGCCAGGACGGCGCCAGGGGCAGGGCGCATGGCGGTAAGCCGCGCCAGCCGCGCCACATTCAGGCCAGCCGCCAGCATATAAGCGGCTGCGCCCGCAATCGCCGCGCCGCTGATGCCCAGCGTCGGCACAAGCATGACGTTCAGCAGCACCTTGACGCCTGCGGCTGTCAGCATGCTGAACGCGGGAGCGCGCACGGCGCCGAGGCCCTGCAGCAGCGCCGCCGCGATAATACTGACGGTGCTGCCCGCTGCCGTCAGCGCCATGTACCGCAATGCTTCGGTGCCTGCGGCATCCCCGTACAGCATGCGGTTAATCGGATCAGCCAGCACCGCAAGACCTGCGGATGCCGCCAGACCGATAAGCCAGAACCAGCGCAGCGCTGCGCCTGCTTGCTGCCTGACGGCTTCCGGCCCGCCCTTCAGACGTGCTTCGGCCATCGCCGGAATAAACAGCACCGAGAGTGACGTAGCCAGCATCGTCACCAGCTGCACCAGCGGCAAGCCGCGGTTGTAAATGCCGAACGATACCATCGTCTGCACCTCATCCAGCCCTTCACCCTGCAGCAAACGCGGAACCGTGAACGTATCCACCAGATTCATCAACGGCACTGCGAGTGAGCCAAGACAGACCGGGATGGCATAGATCAGCAATGTGCGTATCCATTCTGCGGTGGTACGCTTAGGCTCCCTGGCTTGTGCACTGGCCTCTGCCGGAGCAGCATTGTGCACGGCTGCTGTTTCCCCCCCATTTTCATCTGCCTTGTTCCTGCTTCCAGCATATCGGGTACCATCTTGCAAAGCACCCCCGAACTGTCCCGTCTTTTCCGTATCCTCCACCCGCTCCGAACTTGCATACAACGCTTCTCCAACCACCATACGCTCTGCATGCTCTGTCCGCTCTTTCCGCCGATGCCAGTATACGAATGCTAACATCACGGCAAGTCCAGCACATCCGCCTGCCACCGAGCCCAGCATTGCTCCTGCGGCAACCGTTTCAATTGAAGCCTCCTGACGAATCAGCCATAACAGAACAACGATCATAACCGTCACTCGCACCGTCTGTTCGACCACCTGTGATATCGCTGTAGGCATCATCTGCTGCATACCTTGAAAATATCCGCGCAAACCTGTCATCAGCGGCACACATAACAGCGCCAGGGATGCAGCACGAATCGACGGAATAACATGCTGATTGCCGATCAGTGCTGCAATCCATGGCGCGCTGGCATACATCACTATCGCCGTGATGAATCCGAATCCTGCGAGCAGCAGCGAGGATATTCGAATAATTCTTCGGCTCTCTGCCCACTGGCCCAGCGCTTGCTGCTCTGCTACAAACTTGGACACAGCCAGCGGCAGCCCTGCAGCAGCAATCGTAATGATAAGCATATATAACGGATAGACTGTGTTGTAGATGCCAAAAACACCGTCTCCCCCCAGATTTTGCAATGGAATCTTCTGAAAAGCACCGATGATTTTGGAGATGATGGCGGCAAGCCCTAGAATAAACGCTCCCTGCAGCAGCCTTGTACCTGAAGATAAATGTTTCATAACTTTCTGGTTCCTCCTGTGTGCACCCTGACATTCAACAAACGGAGCATAAAGCTCCCTTAGCTATTATACCTGCCAGAAGGCACACAGACGAATCCGCTCTTGTTCGATCTGTCGCTTCCCTTGTTTTGCTTCACAAAGCCAAAAGTTGCTCCATTTCGATCAATCACTCCAACAAAGCAAAAACTCCCGTATGCCCGATACAGGCTCACAGGAGTTCAGCTGCTGTCTATTGTTCCATTTGTTTGCCAAGGAAACCCGCAGCAGTCTCAGCCATTTTGGTTTCCATCTGAGACATCTTCACGGATTCATCCTTGTTGTACAGAATGACCGTTCCAATCGGATCGCCTCCAGAAATAATCGGCGCAATAACAAACGAGGATAACGTCTCATCGTGATCTTTGCTAATCTCATAGGTGCCGCTTGTTGCTTCAATCATCGTTTTGCGGTTCTCCATACAGCTCTCTACAAGGCTGCCAATCTGCTTGTCCAAATATTCCTTCTTGGAGCCGCCTGCCACCGTGATTATGGTATCCCGGTCAGAAATCATCGTCACGTGACCTGTACTCTCATATAACGATTCTGCATATTCTTTGGCGAAATCGCCGAGCTCGCCGATCGGTGAATATTTTTTTAATATAACTTCACCATCCCGATCCACGAAAATCTCAAGCGGATCTCCTTCACGAATACGTAACGTACGACGAATCTCTTTTGGAATGACCACACGACCCAGGTCATCTATACGGCGGACAATACCAGTAGCTTTCATTTTACATGTTGCCCCACTTTCTCGAGAAGATTTTTCAACTACTGTTCCTTAATGGGTAGAGGAAAGTCCCAGAACGTTTAGTGTGATTTCTTGACCATAGTATTCATCTGTTCCCAAGTCCTTATACATGCTTTAGGGAATATCGTTAATAATCTTTTGCAAAAAGAAAACAAAGCACAGAAAGAACCTTGTCGTTCTTTCTGTGCTTCATATAAGAGCTTGTCCTGTATAACGTGCCCATAACCCGCTCTGTCAGGTCTTCAGAGCTTCCCTGAAGTGCATCGCACGGCTGCGTTACACTTTATTTACTGCTTGTACCCTCTTCGGTTTTCGAATCCGTAGTTGTACCTGTTCCTTGATCTGTCTTCGCATCGGTACCTTTGGAATCGGTTTTGGATTCGTCTGTCTTGGTTCCCTCTGTACCTGTCGTACCTTCTGTACCTGTTCCTGTTGTACCTTCTGTACCTGTTCCTGTTGTACCTTCCGTACCGCTTGTGCCTTCCTCTTTCTTCTCGGTTTTAGGAAGCTTCACTTCTTTGATGATTTTTTCCAGATCTTTTTGCATGAATGTATCGATTTCAGCTGCAGCCAGCTGGCTTTTCAGTGTTTCTTTCTGTTCAGCCGTCAATTTGGCGTAATCTGCTTCCGTACGAGCTTCCACCTTCATGATGTGGTAACCGTACTCTGTTTCAACCGGATCACTGATTTTGTTCAGTGGCAATGTTTTCGCTGCTTCCTTGAACGCCTCTACCCAAGTGGAAACCGGTGTATTCTCATACAGTCCGCCTTTTTCAGCAGAACCTGGATCTTCAGAGTATTTTTTTGCAATCTCGGCAAAGTCCGCTCCGCCATCCAATTTTGCTTTTACATCTTTTGCAATTTTCAAAGCGTCTTCTTTCTTACGCTCTTTTTGTGTTTTAGGATCAGTAAAGTTAATCAACACATGACGTACAGATGCCGTTGTGAACTGATCTTTGTTTTTCTCAAACTCCGCCTTCAGCGCATCTTCGGTTACACCTGTCTCTTTGTCCTTGATTACCGTCATAATACGAGTCATATAGTCTTTAATGTTCTGATCTGTCAGATTTTGAGCTTTCAACATCTCAGTCCATTGATTTTGCTCCACAGAAGCCTTCATTTTGTCGAACTGTTCGGTTGCTGTTTTCGCACCTGCTGTTTTTGCTTCCTCACTCGCTTTGCCGCTCAAATATTCATAAGCAACTTCCTGTTTAACCAGGTATTCCTTGAAATCATCCATATCCATCATTTGTGCATATTCAGGATAGAGGAACTTCATGACACGCTGCTCCAGGTCGAATTCATTCGCTGTAATCGTGCCACCATCATATGTTGCTACGACAGCACTGGTATCCTTTGATTCCGGCGCTTTCGCTTCTTCCTTCTTGCCGCATGCAGCAAGCAAGGACAGGGACAGTACTGCCACCAAACTTACGGACAGCACTTTTCCCACTTTTTTATACTTTGCTAACATCTTTTAGTTCCCCCTTTGATTTAAAAGCAGTCTTCATGGACTCCAGAAATTTCTCTACCAGCTCCATCAGTTGCTTATCCCCAAGCCCCTTGCCTTTGACATGAATCAGCATTTGGGGTCCTTGTTCAAATTGTACACGTCTTTCGAACTGATTTCCAATGTGTGAGATTTTTGAGAGCTCGAAGGCATTTTCACGCCCCTCATAGAACTTCAATGTAAGGTCATCCCCGCGCTGTGTAATCGACTCAATTCCGTAGATTTTGCCGTACACTTTGAGCCGCGCCACGGCCATCAGGTTAATGACAGCCTCTGGCAGATCACCGAAGCGGTCAACCAGTTCGTCTTCCAGCTCCATTGCATCGTCGAAGGAAGAAATGACGGCCACCTTTTTATAAATCTCGATCTTCTGAATACTGTCATAAATATAGTCAGATGGCAAGTAGGCATCCATGCTGAGATCCAGCGTGGTATTCCACTGATCCGAAGGCACCGGCTCTTCACCCAGCATGGTAACTTTGCGTTTGTTGATCTCTTCAGCGAGCATCTGTGAATACAGATCGAACCCGACGGAAGCAATGAATCCATGCTGCTCCGCTCCAAGCAGGTTGCCTGCGCCACGAATGGACAAGTCACGCATCGCAATTTTGAAGCCTGAACCCAGCTCAGTGAATTCCTTGATGGATTGCAGACGCTTCTCTGCCACTTCGGTCAGCACTTTATCCCGCTGGTACGTGAAATACGCATAGGCAATCCGGTTGGACCGACCTACCCTTCCGCGCAGCTGGTAAAGCTGTGACAGTCCCATTTTATCCGCATCATGCACAATTAATGTATTTACATTCGGAATATCTACACCGGTCTCGATGATGCTGGTGCTCACCAGTACATCATACTCTCCGTCCAGGAAGTCGAGGATCGTCTTCTCCAGCTCCGTTTCGGTCATCTGACCATGCCCTACGCCCACCTTGGCTTCCGGCACCAGCTCCGAAATTTCCGCAGCCATCTCCTGGATGCCCTGCACGCGGTTATAGAGATAATACACCTGGCCGCCACGTGCAAGCTCACGCTCGATCGCTTCACGAACCAGCGCCTGACTGTGTTCCACTACATACGTTTGAACAGGGAAACGATTCTCTGGCGGTGTTTCAATAACAGACAAGTCACGCACACCCAGCATCGACATGTGCAACGTACGCGGAATCGGCGTCGCTGTAAGGGTCAGCACGTCCACGTTGGTTTTGAGCTTTTTCAGTTTCTCCTTATGGGTTACACCGAAACGCTGCTCTTCATCGACAATGAGCAGTCCGAGATCTTTAAATACCAGATCCTGTGACAGCAAACGGTGCGTACCGATAACAATATCAACTGTACCGGATTTAATGCCCTTTGCTGTCTCATTTTGTTCCTTACGGGAACGGAATCGGCTAAGCACATGAATGTTGAACGGATAACCCGAGAAACGCTCGCGGAACGTCTCATAGTGCTGCTGGGCCAGAATCGTTGTCGGAACAAGCACCGCCACCTGTTTTCCCTCGATCGCCGCTTTGAACGCAGCCCGAATAGCTACTTCCGTTTTGCCGTAACCAACGTCTCCACACAATAAACGATCCATTGGACGGTTTTGTTCCATATCTTTTTTGATTTCCTCAATCGCACGCATCTGATCCCGTGTCTCATCGTAAGGGAACATGTCTTCAAATTCCTGCTGCTCAGCAGAGTCCTTGTCGAAGCCGTATCCTTTGGATGTTTGACGTTCAGCGTAGAGCTTGATCAGATCATCAGCGATATCCTGAACGGAGGAACGAACTTTATTTTTAACCCGTGTCCACTCGTTACCGCCCAGCTTGTATATCTTCGGCTCCTTCTCTTCGGAACCCACATACTTCTGAATCAGATCAATCTGCTCAATAGGAACAGACAACTTGTCGCCGCCTGCATACAGAATGTGCATGTAGTCCTTGTGGATGCCAGCGACTTCAAGTGTGCCTATCCCGAGATATTTACCAATCCCGTGATTCTGGTGAACGACATAATCGCCCACTTTCAGCTCACTATAGGACTTAATGCGCTCGGCATTGTCGATGTTTCGAATCGGCTTGCGGGCTTTACGCTGCTTCTGCGAGAACATCTCGCCTTCCGTAATGACCGCCAAATGAATGGACGGCATCTCGAAACCGGTCTGCAAGTTGCCATTCAGCATCTCTGGCTCAGGGATGTCGTAATCCTGCAGCACACGGCGCATCCGATCCATACGCTCTTCACCATTAGCCAGCATCAGCACCTGAACGCCTGCCTTCTGCCAGCGTTCCATCTCTGCCTTCAGCACGTTCATCTGCCCGTGGAAATCCTGCATACCGCGGCTAATAAAGTTCAGAATGTTCTGAGGCTGTGTATGTGGCACCTGACGCAAGAAGATCGACATAAATATGGTCTGGAACGAACGCTCATAGAGTAGCTCGTCCCCATCTGCCGATAACGGCAGATCAGGCAGTGTCTTACCATTTTGCATCAGATGCAGGTTCCACTCCGATTCGTCCCTGTCCAGTTGTTTCGAGGTTTCCGACAATCTCGCCGGCTCATCCATCACCAGTATTGTATCTTCTGGCATATAGTCATAAATCGTTTTATTTTCTGGATAAAGCGGGGAGATGTATTTGTACATTTCCGAAAAATAGACATGCTGACGCAGCAGCTCAATCTCCCGGTGCATCTCTTCCCGCAGCCGCAGCTTGGCCTGACGATCCGTCATTTTCTCCAGCTGCTGCTCCAGCAGAATTGCCGCCGTGTCGGCTGCTTTCTCCATACGCTCCCGATCTGCAATCAATTCCTTGCATGGCAGCACGGTAATCTCTTCTATCCGTTCAATCGAACGCTGATCTGCCGGATCAAACGTACGGATTGAATCAATCTCGTCGTCAAATAACTCCACCCGATATGCAATCGATGAAGTCACTGGATAAAAGTCAATAATTCCTCCGCGAACGCTCATCTCCCCGCGAGATTCAACGCGTTCCACGCGCTCATATCCCAGCGTCACCATCTCCAGCAGAAATGAATCCAGCTGAAGTGTGTTGCCCTGTTTAATCTGAATGTGAGCATTCGCCATAACTTCCGGCAGTGGAACATAACGTCTTACCCCGGAAAAGGGAATGACAACAATGCCCCTGAACCCTTGGGCACAGCGGACCAATACCTCTATACGCTGAGCAAGCGTCTCCGGACTTGATACGGCTGCCTCAGCGGCAACAAGTTCATTAGCCGGATAGATTAGCACCTGCTCCGGTGAAAGCGCTTCCTGCAAATCTTCTGCAATCTTTTGTGCGGAAAACATATTATGTGTCACGACGAGCAGTGGACGGTCCATCTCCTGATGCAGTGCTGCCAGCATAATCTGACGAGCCGAACCGGATAGGCCGGAAACCAGCTGCTCCTTCATGCCGGATTTAACCCCGGCCGTAATGGACGTAAAGTCCGGGTCTTTGGAAAAAGCCTGTATGAGTGCTTGTAACAAAAGGGGCACCTCTCTTATAACTTTCTTGAATATTGCACATATCTGTGCAGCATTTTGATGGTCATCAACGTTTTTTATAATTGGATAGTTATTCCTTTTTGTCCTGTTTCATCATAAAGCATTACTCGGAACATTGCCACATCTGTTCATATGGCTTACTCTGGAATTCAACTTCGAGCAGGGTGACTGAATCAGTCCCTGATTTTGTTCCAACTGAAAAGAAGCCTCAGCAGGCTGCCAAGGCTATAAAAGGCGGGCCGCAATCATATTGCGGCCTTCCCATCTGTCATTTGTTCAATGTACATTCATTGGTAACGTACTTCAGCCATCGCCACCTGCGTTGTCTATTGAAGCGGACTAGCAAGCAGGCTTAGCTCGGGGTTATGCTCCAGCGCTTCCTTACAATAATCACATGTAATGCGAACGGTCACATCACCACCGGAATTATACGCTATTATATCCCTCCGCTCGTCGGGGGTCAAGAAATGAAAACCGAGCTGTGCTTCTGTAATTTTAGCCGAATCAATCTGCCCAATAAAAGTACGGCAATGCCGACATACATAATTCACTGACATAGTTATGCCTCCTGAACATGGTTTATACATCCAGTATGTCCAGATTGTCTGAATTGAAGTCGTCATTTTGATCTTTTTTCCAGTCGTACTGGATTATATTAACCGTTGAATTTGGCCATCGTATGCTCAAACGTATTCGTCAGGCTGTACTCGAGCGCATCACATGTCTGCTCAATAGTTTGCTCCAGCGCTTCTTTTTCTTTTTTCATAAATGTAGACAGCACATAATCCACAATGGCATGTCCCGGATCAGGCCTTGATATTCCCATGCGAACCCGGTTAAACTGCTGTGTACCTGTATGCTGAATAATGGACTTGATCCCATTATGTCCACCTGCGCTGCCCTGATAACGCAAACGCACCTTGCCAATCTCGGTATCCATATCGTCGTACACAACGATCAGATCTTCCAGGCTCACTTTATAAAAATCCATATAAGCCCTTACGGATTCACCGGAAAGGTTCATATAAGTCATCGGTTTGATCAGCACCGTTTTGACGCCACCAATGTTACCCTCTCCGATAAGAGCTTTACATTTATTTTGCGTAACCGAGATGTTATGGCGTTCTGCAAAACGATCGAGTGCCATAAAACCGATATTATGCCGCGTTTTGGCATAGTTCGATCCTGGATTCCCAAGTCCGACAATCCACTTCATCGTATTCCCTCCTTCGGGTTAGCCTGAGGCGAGGCATAGACTTCGAATGTTATATTTCATATAATATCAGGAAAGCACATATCGAACATTTTATCCACCTAGGAAGGTGAGCGGGTTTTGCGCGAAGATAACGGACAACTGACTCAACATAGTGACTTTATTTATCATCTGGAGCATCACGTGCCTGTACAGGTATATGACCGTGACACCCATATCGAGATTGGTTTAATTACTCGTTTCGATAGTCAATTTGTCGAAATTGCCGATACACTTTTTCACAGACGCCGCTTCCGCTTTATTTCCCGCCCGGGATATTAATGCACGTTGGCACCCTTTGTTCATCCTAATTAAAAAAACGGCACGCCGACAGGGGTTACATTTTCCGTTCAACCGGAAGACGTAACCCCTCTACTACTTTATGCAGACATCTTATTCAATTTCAAACAGCTTGCTGATAGACAATTCCTCATGAACACGGATAATCGCTTCCCCAAGCAATGGCGCTACGGACAACACTTTGAGCTTGCTTGTCGGATTGGCATGTGTAATTGGAATCGTATCGGTTACGATGACTTCCTTCAGTGGTGCATTTTCCAGACGCTCCATTGCAGGACCGGACAATACCGGGTGAGTACAGCATGCATATACTTCCTTCACGCCGCCTTCCATCAAAGCATTGGCTCCAAGAACAATCGTTCCGGCCGTATCAATGATGTCATCGATCAGAATTGCTGTTTTTCCTTCGATGTTACCGATAATGTTCATGACTTCACTGACGTTCGGCTCAGGACGACGTTTGTCAATGATTGCGAGCGGTGCATTCAGGAAATCAGCCAGCTTCCGCGCACGCACGACACCACCGTGGTCAGGTGACACAACAACCGGGTTTTCAATCTGTTTCGAGCGGAAATATTGTGCCAGAATCGGCACACCAAGCAAATGGTCAACCGGAATATCAAAAAATCCTTGAATCTGCATGGCATGCAGGTCCATTGCGATCACACGTGTTGCTCCTGCTTTTTCAATCAGATTAGCAACCAGCTTCGCCGTAATCGGATCACGTGAACGTGCTTTACGATCTTGACGTGCATAGCCGTAATACGGGATTACAACGTTAATGGTCTTGGCAGATGCACGTTTCAATGCATCAATCATCACCAGCATTTCCATCAGGTTATCATTAACCGGCAAGCAAGTGGACTGTACGATATATACGTGACAGCCGCGAACACTCTCGGAGAGTTTCACTTGAATCTCGCCATCGCTAAAGCTGGTTGTATGAGATTCACCCATAGGAATCCCGATATAATCCGCAATTTGATGGGCAAGCTTGGGGTTAGAATTGCAAGTAAATATTTTTAGTTTCGAGTCAAAATAAGTCATAAAATAAAAACCCTCCGTGCTGGTTCATTGGAATCTATAAGCGTCTGCGACATGTCGGCACCTCCCGTATTCCGGGAGGTGATGGTTATCAAAACCCTTTATTCGGGTTTAGCGTTTTGTTTCTTGGCTTTGGCGCGTCCGCGAATTTTCTCCGCGTAACCGGCCTTGTTCTCCTGACGTGCACGAGCAATCGCCAGATCATTCTCAGGAACATTATGTGTAACCGTGGAGCCCGCAACAACATATGCACCTTTACCAACGGTGATCGGTGCAATCAGATTGACATTGCTGCCTACAAAGGCATTATCTTCAATCGTTGTCACAGCTTTATTATAACCATCATAATTGACCGTTATTGCTCCGCAACCTACATTTACGTTTTTGCCTACCTGTGCATCCCCGATATAACTCAGATGGGACACTTTGGAGCCTTCATCAATTGTAGCATTTTTCACTTCGACAAAGTCACCAATTTTTACGTTTCGGCCTAATTTCGTGCCTGGACGCAAATTAGCAAATGGACCTACCGTTGCATCTGGACCAATCTCTGCCTTGGACACCACGGAATGTTTGATGGCTGCGCCGTCTTGTATAATGCTGTCCTCGATATCCGCATGTGGGCCAATATGGCAGGCTTCACCGATCGATGTAGTGCCTTTAAGAACGGTTCCCGGATACAATACTGTATCTGATCCAATGGTAACATCTGCTCCGATATATGTCGATGACGGATCGATGATTGTTACACCATTCAGCATGTGACGCACTGCCAGACGTTCACGCATATATGCTTCTGCTTGTGATAGTGCAAGTCTGTCGTTAACACCGATGGACTCTGAAATATCATCAGACATATACGCCTCAACAACTTCGCCTTCATTCTTGAAGATGCCAATGACGTCTGTCAGATAATATTCGCCCTGAGCATTCTCATTCGTTACCTTCTCCAGTGCTGCGAACAGCTTGGCGTTATCGAAGCAATACGTACCTGTGTTAATTTCCTTAACTGCATCCTCCTGCGGCGTGCAGTCTTTCTGCTCTACGATCCGCTGAACGGAACCGTCTTCTCCGCGGATGACACGTCCATATCCCTTGGGATTATCGAGTTCAGCCGTCAGCACTGTTGCAGCTGCTCCATTTTCCTCATGCAGCTTCATCAGACCTTCCAGCGTTTCGCTTGTCACAAGCGGAGTGTCACCACAAACCACAATAGTTGATCCACTTTCATTGCCCAGCAGCGATTTCACCTGCTTCACGGCATGTCCCGTACCGAGCTGTTCTGCTTGAAGCGCGTACTCTGCTCTGGAACCTAAAAATGACTGCACCGCTTCGGCCCCATGTCCGACAACGACCACACTGCGTTCCACGCCTGCGTGAAGTGCTGCATCCAGCACATGTCCGACCATAGGTTTACCGCATACGGGATGCAGCACTTTGTACAATTTGGATTTCATTCGTTTGCCCTGACCTGCGGCCAGAACAATTGCCATGCGTTTCAAAATTAACGACCTCCTGTTCTGAATCCCCTTGGTTTATGTACCTTGTTGTCTCCAAGTGAGTATCGTTCAGCCGGCTTCAAGCCGGTTTTGTTCATCGCCTGCTGACGCTGTAATCACGCGTAACAACGCAGTCGCGAGTAGCTCGCGAGCCTCTATCGTACGCCGTGTGCCCTGCGGGCTTAATTGAATTCCAACGATTCCTGAGATGCCGCTCTGCAACCTAACGCAATATGCGCTCTGGTCCTCTTTTGAATAAACTCAATACTGAATATATCTTATTCCGATCAAAAAGAAAAGAGAGCCATAAGACATGGCTCTCTTTTCCTTCGAACCCCAATAATGTTCTCAGGCACCTTCTTCAATGACTTCTTCCTCAGTCGCTGCTCGATCATACTCAGTTAATACTGCTGCCTGAATCTTCTCACGCGTACCGGAAGAGATCGGGTGGGCGATATCACGGAACTCTCCGTCAGGAGTCCGCTTGCTCGGCATTGCAACAAACATTCCGTTGTTACCATCGATGACACGAATGTCATGTACGACAAATTCATTATCGATGGTAATGGATGCGATAGCCTTCATTCTCCCTTCCGAGTTAACGCGGCGGAGTCTGACATCCGTAATTTGCATGTGTGTGTTCACCACCTTTTTCCATCAGAACTTGGTGTATAATTCCACACAGCCTATACGAACTCCTTCTTTTTATGACCATAAAAATATCCTAATATCAGGAATTTTTTTATTTAATACACAATTCGACAACGTTAGTGCCAGGTCGATGGAAAAGAACCTTTCCCGACATGTTATTCGCCATGATTCTACAGGTCAAAATAGTTGCCCGGCGAGACAGAAATATGTCTGCTCTTCGCATCAACTGCTGTCAGCTTCGCGAGAGATACATAATCCGTCAGCAGACGCTCCTCGGAGTCTATCGAACCGGACTCCACCAGCACGCCTACCCCGGCTACCGTTGCATTAAACTCTGCCAGCAGATCAATCATACCTTGAACCGTACCCCCGGCCTTCATGAAATCATCCACAATCAACACTCGGGAATGCTCTTTCATTGCCCTGCGGGATAGGGACATGGTATGCAGACTTTTGTGGGACCCGGATACATAATTAATACTTACGGCCGATCCTTCCGTAGCCTGATGGTCCCTGCGAACGAGCACAACAGGAAGGTTAAGCTGGGCTCCAGTCGCATATGCGAGCGGGATTCCCTTGGTTTCCACCGTCATGACTACATCAATGTTCATATCGCCAAAAGCCGTTGCAAAGATTTTGCCCGCTTCATTCATCAGGGCCGGCTGCCCCAGAAGGTCTGACATATACAGATAACCTCCCGGCAAAATCCGGTCTGGCTGTGCAAGCTGTGTGGACAACCGCTCAGCAAAAGCAAGAGCATGTTCCACAGGCACCTTCGGAATCCACTTCACTCCACCGGCAGCTCCCGCCAGTGTATGCAGTTCTCCTGACCCACCTTCTTCGAACACTTCCTTGATAATGGCCAGATCCTCACTGATCGACGACTTGGCAGCACCATAACGTTCGGCAAATGTGGTGAGCGGAATCACCGTATGTGGTCTCGACAATAAGTATTGCGTCATTTCAACCAGCCTTGCGCTTCGTTTTAACTTCTTCACAGAGATCCATCCTCACGATCACGGAAACATCCAAATCCGAATAATTATTTAAAAATATACCACCTTTATACGTGTTTGTACATTATAAAAGTAAATTTCACGTTAACATCCGCACAGCGTAAACTTCTTTGCAGAAGCCACGAAGGCCGTTATAGACCCGGGCCACTTTGGATTCCTTCGACACAAGTCCGAATACGGTTGGTCCACTCCCGGACATCAGCACTCCGTCTGCACCAAGACGAATCATCGCATTCTTGAGATGCTGCACTTCCGGATACAGCTTCAAGGTCACATCCTCGAGCACGTTGCCCATCTGATCGCAGACCTCTGTGAAGGACTGATTACGAATCGCCTGCTCCATTTTGGCGGCACTTGGATGCCGAACAATCTTGTCGCTGCGAAAGCGTCCATACACATCGGCAGTAGACACATTGATTGGAGGTTTGGCTAAAATCACCCAGCACTGTGGCGGATTAGGTATCGGGGTCAGCTTCTCTCCCCGTCCTGTTGCAAGCGCCGTTCCACCTGTAATACAGAACGGCACATCCGACCCCAGCTCGGCACCCAGCTCCTGCAATTCCTGATCTGGAATGTCCAGCCGCCACAGACGGTTCAGCCCGCGAAGTGCAGCCGCTGCGTCACTGCTGCCCCCGGCAAGACCGGCAGCAACCGGAATTTTTTTGTCCAGATGAATATGAACTCCCGTACGTACGTTGTAGCGCTCCTTGATCAGTCTGGCTGCCTGAAATGCCAGATTCTTCTCGTCCAGCGGAATATATCCCGCCTGACTGGAGATCACAATGGTATCGCGCGGCAGTTCCGACATCTCAAGCCGATCGGCCAGATCAACCATCGTCATGATCATTTCAACTTCATGAAATCCATCACTTCTTTTATGTAGGACATCCAACATCAAATTAATTTTAGCTGGCGCTTTTTCGTAAATTTTCAAGACGTTCACCCGTCCTCACCTTTTCCCTAAGACAACTTAACATATTATATCAAAATGGGACTGTCAAGTCATTTCTATTCCGCATCTATGGGGAAAAAGCAGGGGTATTCCAAATGAAATATCCCCGCTCTCCAATCCGATGAACGCTGACTATGATTTACGCGCTGCCTGCTCTGCCATCTGAATCGCCCGCTTCACCATGTTGCCGGCATCCTTGGCCTTGATCCCGCCCCAGCCCTCCTGCTGAACCGTATCATAGAAGCCGAGATCCTTCGCCAGCTCATATTTCAGTTCCTCCGACATGACACTTCTTCTTCTGCGACTCATGATTGATCCTCCTCCATGGAAAAGTGATGTGTAATCGAGGTGATAAGGCCTTCTAATTCCAGAATGCAGTATACCCCAGGTCCTGGTCTGCCTGACATCTGATACAGGGATATCTCCATGACCTGTCCCGTTAGTATGCCGTTCCTGCAGGATCATCATTCTTTGATTATCTCCCCACATAAACTCCTCATTAGCTCCGCATATAAAAAGCGACCCGCCCTCTAGGGGTGAGCCGCCTGTAAACCGATGCTTACGTCTCCATGAAGGAGTTCGTCTCGCTGCCAGGATCGAAAACCATGACCTCTACAGACTCCGTAAGTATATCCGCATAACTGTATGATACTCGCTTGAAGGTTTCCTGCTCTTCATCAAGCTTTACAATAAAAACAGAAGGGTACGTTTCTTCCAATACACCCGTACGCTCAATCGTCTTACGGCGGCCACCATTAGCCCGCAGCGTAATTTTCTGACCAATATGTGCATCGAGATTGCGTTTGATATCCAACAGCGTATTTTTAGCCATTGTGGACGTCCACCTCTTTTCTTGTCCATTATACCGTATTTTACAGTCATTGTCAAATCAAAGATAAATATTATATCAGCAGTAAAAAGTTATTGTCAATGATTTTTTTCGCAAAGAAAAAAGCCCTTTCCAGGGCCCTATCCAAATCGGCTTACACTGCGGAAGGATTTACTTTTAATGTAGATAAATCGTTAAGACCCGGCAGGCCTACCCGATAACTGCCTTTGGTTTCCATACCACCAACACCCTGAATACCGCTGATCGTATTGTGGAGCACGTCATTCATGTTTACCGTATCTCGAACCGACGTAAAGGAAGCTTTGGCAGCCACATAGACCGGATCAAGCGCATGGATGAGAATTCTGCCAGGGGAGCTGGCAAAATTCGCTCCAGCACGCAGCAGTGCCTCAAAATGAGACTGACATGCTCCCGCAATAATGGTCAGCGCGTCCAGATGACGCTCATACTGCCTTGCCACCTGGATAGCAGAAACGAAATTTTGCGAATTTTTGTAGCTTCCGAGACTGTAGAGATCATATGGCTGCCTTGTCTTTAATACCCCGTCATGACCTGTGATTACTACGATATCAGGACGAACTTTGGGCAGCAGGCGGTATAACGTATCCGCCATAGCAGACTCATGCACATACTGCCCTTCTGCAGGAACGCGAAGCTGTTCGTACAGGTTCATGCTCTTTTTCAGATAGTTCGGATCTCCATCCAGATGCAGCACCTTGCCGGGCATTTCAAAATATGCCGGTTCCTGCTGTGCAGCCCATTCTTGCATCAGACCTTCCCGATTGCGCTCCGCCTGCTCCATCCGGTGCTGCTGAAGCCGTGAGAGTGTCTGATGGGCTTTAATATGTGCCTGCCTTGTCTTTGCATTCTGTGGTTCATAGGGAACCTGTATCAAATCATCCACCGGGGAGTCTGCCATCAGCCGGAACTCAGTCCCTTTAATGACCGCAGCATCCGCCTGAAGTCCCTCTACCCGAAAAGTCACATCACCACCGTATGACTTCCGAACGACCAAGTCTCCGATATTCATCAACATTATCACCTCTACCCCATCGTATGGGCAGAGACCCGGATTGGTTCATTCGAATTTACAGGTCGCCGCGAACTCCGGCTTCCCACATGACGGTACTAAGGGTCGCATACTCCTGCAAGCTTAATGTTTCTCCGCGCCGCGAAGGCTGAATGCCTGCCTGTTCAAGAAGCTGATCTGCCTGCTCCCTGTTCTCCTTCGTGAAGAAGCGTGCTTTCAGATTGTTAGAGATCGTTTTCCTGCGCTGGGCAAAAGAAGCCTGTACGACCTCGAAATAATGCTTCTCGCTCGGAACCTGTACTGGGGGCTGCTCACGCACCTTCAGCTTGATTACCGCCGACTCTACATTCGGCTGCGGAATAAATACAGTAGGCGGAACCACACAAACCAGTTCCGGCATACTGTAATACTGCACGGCAATGCTAAGGCTGCCGTAATCCTTGGAGCCTGGCGCAGCTGCCATTCGTTCGGCCACTTCCTTCTGAATCATGACCACAATACTGTCCACCGGCAGCTTCTCCTCCAGCAGTTTCATCATAATCGGGGTCGTTACATAATAAGGCAGGTTGGCAACAACGCTAACCTTATCCACTGAAGCAAAGTCTGTAGCAAACAGCTCGGCCAGATCCAGCTTGAGTACATCGCCGTGATGAACCCGTACATTCGGGTAAGGCTCCATCACCTCTCCGAGAATCGGAAGCAGACGCTGGTCAATCTCTACCGCGGTAACCGGACCTGCCACGCGAGCCAGACGCTCTGTGAGCGCACCGATGCCCGGCCCGATCTCCAGCGCGCCCTTCGATTCGTCCAGATCGGCAGCGCCGACGATTTTGTTCAATATATTTTGATCAATCAGAAAGTTCTGACCCAGACTTTTTTTGAAGGAGAATCCATGCTTTTGAATAATCTCCTTGGTGCGTTTCGGTGTAGCTATCTCAATGGTTTGATCCATGTCCTTCATAAGTTCACAATCCTTCACGTTCAATTTGCGCCAGTGCAGCGGAGAACTCTTCTCTGGTAATCTGAAATACACTCAGTCGTTTGTGAAACTGCTTGCCGTTACAGTATCCGATCCCGAGCAGGTTGCCCATCTCCATCCGGCGTGCAGCAGCCTGTGGATGTACAATCAGACCTGCCTCGATCAGATCTTCCCAGTCAATGAGAGGAGGTGCACCCTCATAGGAGGTATGTACACGTGCCAGTGCATGACGAATGGCTTCTGGAGAAGCATTCTCTACCCCGATATCGCCTTTGCGCGTTGCATCTGCCTCCGGAATAAATGCATGCTTGCAGCCAGGAATTTTATTCGCAATAATTTTGCGGATTCGCTCTCCGGCATGATCGGGATCGGTCAGGATAATCACACCTCGTCTCTCCTGAGCAAGTGCGATTCGCTTCAGCACACGCTGATTAATTGCAGAACCTCCTGTTTCAATGGTGTCCGCTTCAACCGCCCGGCGAATGGCTACCGTATCGTCACGGCCCTCCACCACAATCACTTCTTTTATCATGTTCCTTTTCTTCCTTTCTAACGCAAAAAGAAGAGGAATATCCTCTTCTCTGCCAAACGGCGGAGGAGACTGAATTCAGACCCCTCCGCCGCATATTCCGCATGAATCATTCATGCAACTATTTTATAGCATTCCCATATCAAAGTAAAACGATTTTAGTTCGCTTCCGGCTTCACCGGTCCAATCACGTAGACCGTTTTGCCTTTTTTACGTCCGAAATTCAGGGCATGCTTCACACTGTCGTAGTAAACGTCAATTTTATTACCTTTAATCGCACCGCCTGTATCTTCCGCACGACGGAAGCCAAGGCCCTCGATGTATACCCACCAGCCAATAGGAATGACTTTAGGATCAACCGCGATGGTGCGCCCCTCTGTTACACGAGTACCAGAAGCCGTTTTCGTACCAATACCTGGCTCTTCGGCAGAGTAGGCAGTCATGGATACATTTTTCAACACTTTGGAATATTTAAAAGAAGTCCCGGCGACCGTAATCACCTTGCTGCCCGAGGCAGATGTTTTCGTCGAGTTCGTTGTTGTTGCTTTGCTGCTTGAGGTTTTGGCCGATACCAGTTGAACCTCAGGTTCTTTCACTACTGGCTTGGCTTTCGTACCTACCGCGATGACCTTATCTACGCGATTATTCGCGATCGTTTTGCCCACCATTTTTTTGGAGACGAGTTCCCCATCTTGAAATACCTTTTCGATATGCTGCACCAGTGTGCCTTCTTTACCGTTTACAACAACACGGTTATCCCCTTTGAACAAACTAGGATCTGCCGTTTTTACAACCTTGTACGCAATCGGTTGCTTCACATCCACAGTATGCTTTGTTACACGCACTACACGAATCTTCATATCCGCTTTAATTGCGGTTCCGAGCGCTGGGTACACTTTATCATGATTTGCAACTTCAATACCTGATTGCTGAATTACATCTTGTACCGATGAATCGGTTGTATACAGAGTCTTGGTGTCTCCGTCTGCCGTAATTTTTACTGGAACGGCCCGCTCGATAACGATTCGGTCTCCATCTGCAAGCGCCCCGTTCATGGGCATGGATACCTTGTCGTGAGGGCTGACTGTGATTGACTGCTCCTCCAACATTTCGTGAAGCATTCCTGTACGAGTCTCTACCACTTGAGCTTTGCCGTCAATAACCAGCGAAATTTGCTTCCCGGCCTGACCGTAAACGACTAACAAGATCATGATTGCAAGCGCAATTGAGAATATCGCGATCAGTGCCATTTGACGCAAGTTCTCATGCTTCCACCGCAACGCGAAAGACTTACTGGATGATCGTGACTCATGGGTCTCTTCTGGTTGGAATGTGCCCACTTCTCCGTCCTCCTTCATAGCCTCGCCGTCTAAAGTAATGCATGATGTATGTGACGCGACTATACCAAATTTTCCTACAGAACACAGATCAGAGGTAATGACCGGTTCTGCACCATGAACCCCTCTTCGCAACATGATGTCATCTCCAGAAAGCTTGCCGTAAGATGACGTTATTTCTTTTATTCAAAACAAAAAAAGCCAAAGAAAGAGTGTTAAGAGACTCTTTCGTGGCTTCCGAATGATTTGAATATCGGAAATTCATGCACGAGGTTGCCTCTCTTTTTCCGCTTGCGAGGTTAGCTGTCGGGTTCGGGCGAAAGAGAGCCGCCCTATCTTAGGTCACCCGCTCATGGCGGACGCCCTTGAATTCACCCCGAGACCCAAAGAAGAAATCAAATACGGCTTCCAGATTCATTCGCTGCTTTTGGGTCAGCGAACGATGCGCATCGGCTGCAATCACCGATGTTTAAGCCCTATTGGTTCCCCCGCTCTCCGGTAACGGAGACTCAGCGAGATTGATTCATGAAAGTATTGTTGTCTTATCGGAAAGTGTCCCTTTGTTCATCCCCCGAACATCTGTCCAATTTTCCGCACAACAATTCACTGAAAAGATGATATCCTGTTTTGATGCATGTTGTAAAGCATGGATCAAGTACGTTTTTCTAAATATTTGGTTAAAATATTGTAATATTCTTCAATTATTCGAATCAAAGAGCAGATTACCTCTCTATAACTCCCTATTTCACCTGATTTACTCCATTTCTTATCGAATTCCAAATCGTTCCATGGCATTTTTGGTTGTTATTGCAGCAATTTCCTCAACCGAAATGCCTTTAATTTCCGCAGCTGCCTCGGCAACCAGACGAACATGCGCTGTTTCATTTCGTTTTCCACGATAAGGATGGGGTGTAAGATATGGGGAGTCCGTTTCCAGGAAAAATCGATCCATCGGAACCTTCGCAAGCACCTCTTTGGGCTGCTTCGCATTTTTGAAAGTGACCGGCCCGCCGAAGGATAAGTGGAACCCTAAATCCAGACACATTTTCGCTGTTTCCCAGCTGCCTGAAAACGAATGCATGACTCCGCCAACTTCACCAGCCTTTTCTTCACGCAAAATACGAACAATATCCTCATGAGCATCCCGATTATGAATAACAATAGGCATATTCAACTCACGTGCTAATGCAATCTGTTGTCGTAATACGCGGTGCTGTACGTCCTTTGGTGAAGTGTCCCAATGATAATCCAAACCGATCTCGCCAATGGCTACCACCTTTTCATGCTTGCACAATGATGCAATCCATTCCAGGTCACCCTCCTGCATCGTAATCGCATCCACCGGATGCCATCCTACCGCCGCATAGATAAAATCGTACGTTTCCGCCAGCTTCATCGTTGTCGGGATCGTCTCCCGATTGAAGCCAACATTGATCATACGTGTAACGCCTGCATCTACAGCCCGCTGGATCATGTCCTCCCGGTCTTCGTCGAATTGTGGCGCATCGAGGTGTGTATGTGTGTCGAATAACATGCTGATTATTTCTCCCTTCATGTCGAAATACAAATCCAAATTATTTCTGTATCAGACTCTCAAAATTTTTTTTCTTAACCAATTGATTGGGACAACTCATTATTTCTTTATTTTCATTTTGAACACTTCAGCAACTATATATAGAAGAAAAATAAAAAGTCAAATCAATATGTTGCATCTAAACTACATCTGGAAGGGAACATTTCCTCTCTTCAATTACAAAATTATGTCGATCTACATTTACTCCCCATTAAAGCAGATTAATGTATCATGTAAAATAGCTCTCTTAGAAAGTCTTTCGATATCGAAATGTTCACCCTGCTGCATCACTCGGAATTACAGAAAATAGGGGCGTATATGGGACGGCAATTCATGCAAAATGGCATCCACCTTGTTTTGCGGGTAGTACAGGTGATGTTTCCCCAGATGAAGACCGCTGATTGAACGCACAATATCGGAGACCTCTGACAATTCAATGAGTTTGTCCTGCCGATCCAGCAGAAGAATCTGTTTATCAGTAGATTGATCTGGACGAAACACATCATATGGATTATCCGTAGGAAAATCAATTTCAAGATCATATTCGGGATTCAGTCCTACGTGAACAAATGCCTCCCGAATCTCTTCAATGATGTTCAAGTCGATCTGTTCAAGCTCCACATATTTATACAACTTGCGATCCATAAAACGCTCGCACAGCTCGCTCAGAACAGCATCGCCCTCTTTACGCCACTGCATAAAGGCTGTCTGTATCAATGCTTCATCAAGCTGCAGATACTCATCAACCGAGATTTCACCATTAAACAGCTGAGGCAGTGGCTCCACCATGAAACGAAATGAAAATTGCTGCTTCACAAGCTCCTTTGCCCTTTTGAAAATTTGACGCAAAATAATTTCGGAGCTGCGCGTCACAGGATGAAAATAAATCTGCCAGTACATCTGGTATCTGGACATGAGGTAATCCTCAACAGCGTGCATGCCAGACTCTTTAACGACAATCCGTCCATGATACGGACGCAGCATCCGAAGAATTCGGTCCAAGTCGATGGTACCATAATTCACTCCGGTAAAATACGCATCTCGGAGCAGGTAATCCATTCGATCAGCATCCAGCGGACTGGTCACCAGATTTACAACAATCGGTTTATCATAGGTTTTCTGGATGACAGAAGCAATTTTCTCAGGAAAATCAGGAGCGTACCGTCTTAGAATCGCCCCTACTTCGGTATCCCCCTGAATAATGCGGCAAGTCCAATCTTCATGATGCATATTAAAAGCCTCTTCAATGGAATGTGAGAAAGGCCCATGTCCAAGATCATGAAGCAGGGCAGCACAAAGTGCCACCAGCTTTTCTTCCTTCGGCCAGTCCGAATAATGACTCCGTTCAAACTGAGAGATAATTTTGCGTGTAATTTCGTATACACCTAAGGAATGGGAAAAGCGGCTGTGCTCTGCCCCGTGAAAAGTAAGATAGGACGTCCCTAATTGACGTATGCGGCGTAGCCGCTGGAATTCAGGTGTGTTGATGAGTTGCCAAATAATCGGTTCTTGCACATGGATGTAATTATGTACCGGATCTTTGAATACTTTTTCTTCCGTCAGACGATGTTCCATATCCATTCACTCCTTTTAAAATTTCTCTTGCTATAGATATTACCGCGTTTGGCTTCGTTTTTCATCAAGGATTCGACACACTTTGACGAACTTTGTCGAATAAAGGTGTTTTAACGTTTTCCAAATCGACAAAGCTGACATGGATGTTTAAATGCGAAATATTGCTATCAATCCCTTACTACCAGCAAACTCAACAAAAACCCCCTTTATTTTAAGCTAATTTTAAGGTTGACTGTTTTGGGAATCGTTGGTATGATGAGTATCATAAAACATAAAATAATGTCGAATAATGACAATGATAGTTAGCTGAGAGGAGCACTGATTATAATGATGAAATCAACAGGTATTGTAAGAAAAGTGGATGAACTGGGACGGGTAGTTATTCCAATCGAATTGCGTCGTACGCTCGGTATTGGTGAAAAAGATGCTCTGGAAATCTACGTAGACGGCGAGCGCATCATGCTGAAAAAATACGAGCCAGCTTGTATCTTCTGTGGTAACGCAGAGAACGTAACTTACTTCAAAGGCAAAATCGTTTGTAACGAATGTATTTCCGAAATCCCTGCACCAGTAGCAAAATAAGAAAAAACAGGTATCATTGAATTATCTGTATCGTTAATTCTAACCATTTTATATTCCTTAATGTCCCTCCCGGTGTGTACCCCACCGCTGGAGGGATTTTTTCTACCCATTATGAAGAGCTGTCACATACCTTTCACATTTTATTGCAATACCCAATTTTCATTTTAAGGTTTTACTAAGGTTAGATTTAAGTTCCCTTTCAGGTCATTTACCCCATTTTTTGAAAATGTTATTTGTTCCAGCCTTTTTATTCGATCAGCGCGTTGTATACATCCCGTTTGGTCAGACCGCGATCCCCTGCCGTTTTCTTCATCGCATCCTTCCGGCTGTTTCCTTCATTCTCATAGTGCGCTACATGCTCTTCCAGTGAAAGAATCTGCCACCAGGCTTCCCGTTCAGCCTTACGCTCCTCTTCCCGGATTCCTTCAACCAACAGACAATATTCGCCCAAAGGGGGGTGCTGCTCCAGCCATTCAATACATTCCTGCAAATTACCTCTTACAAATTCCTCATGCCGCTTGGTCAGCTCTCGTGCCAGTACAATCGAACGATCGCCCAGAATCTCTTCCAGGTGCATTAACGTTTTGCGAATACGATGAGGCGATTCATAGAACAACAGCGTTCCATTGGATTCGTTAAAGGCCTCCAGCACTTTCCGCATATCCTTTTTCTCCCGTGGTAAAAAACCACCAAACGTGAATCGCTCCGTTGGCAACCCGGATACGATCAAAGCAGATAATGCAGCATTCGGACCTGGAATCGGAATAACCGTAATTCCCGCTTCAATTGCAAGCTTCACCAGATCAGAACCCGGGTCCGAAATGGCTGGAAGACCCGCATCACTGACCAGTGCCAAATTTTTTCCTTCTATTATATAGCGTATCAATTCAGGGCCACTTGCACTCTTATTGTGCTCATGATAACTGAATAGCATAGACGGTGTAATTTCAAAATGGGTCAGCAGCTTTCGCGTTTGACGAGTATCTTCTGCGGCAATAATGTCACAGCTCTGCAGTGTCTTGATTGCACGGAAGGTCATATCCTCCAGATTGCCAATCGGTGTGCCGACCAGATAAAGCTTACCAGTATTATCGGACTGCTCACTGAAACTTTTTTGAACATGCAGTGTCATCTAGATTCCTCCTTCCTTCGAACGTTCAGCCTGCTGCTGGCCATAGTAGATCTCCATAATCTCATCACAATAATTCCCCTGTTCATTGTAAACAATGAGCGGCGGCAGCATGCGCACCTCTGGCTTGCCATCCTTCATCGCTTCAATCAGCACCATATTGGCTTCCAGATGAGCACGCGGATGCACCATACGAATACGTTTGGGCTCCAGCTTGTACTGACGCATTAATGATATGATTTCACCCAGTCGCTGCGGGCGGTGAACCATCGATACTTTTCCCCCATTGCGTACAAGACGATTGCATGCCTGAATGACTTCCTCCAGGGTGCAGCCAATCTCATGACGTGCCATCGCCTGATGTGTATTGGCTTTAAGATCACTCCCATTCAGAGGCATGTAAGGTGGATTAACAGTAATTGCATCGTACATGCCATGTCCTGTCTCATTCACCAGTTCCCGAAGGTCTCCCTCACGAATCAGGATGGATGTTTCAAGCTCATTAAGCTGCACACTTCGACGTGCCATATCAGCCAGTCTCGGCTGAATCTCGATTCCCTCCAGGCTTGCCTGTGTACGTGTTGTCAGCAGAATAGGCACAACGCCGTTACCTGTGCATAGATCGAGAACACGTCCGCGCTTCGGTACAGATGCAAAACGTGCAAGCAATACAGCGTCCATCGAAAAACTGAACACTTCATCGCTTTGAATAATTCGCAAGTCGTGAGAGAGCAGATCATCAATTCGCTCCGACTCCTGTAAAATCACTTCATGGTCTGTCATATGTTACACTCATCCTCCGGTATTCTATAACGTTTATAACCTTGAAAAAAAACCGTAGGGAATCCCTACGGCCATTTCATTTATTCAAAAAAGACAGGCAGAACAGACAATCTCCTTCCGTCCGCAAATGTCCATAATAGACGTTGCAGATGTGGAAGCCTTCGTGATACAACCGGGCCAGATTATCGTAACCCTCGCCTACCACATCTTCACCCGCAGCCGGGCCAGCCGGTCTTGCTACAGGTGCAAGCGCAGAGGAGATCGGCAGATCAGCCGGCGCTTCACGCTTCAGCAGTTTGCGTAACTGCTCATTCTCAATGGTAAGCCGCTGATTATCCTCCAGCAGCTCTTTAACAATCATTTTTAATTCTGCTAAATCACCGTGCAACTGACCCATTTGGGTTTCCATTTCATGAATGTGTGTAAACAGATTTTTCTTTTCCAAGTTTCCACCCCGAAGCAACCTTTATGGTTTACTTGATAACGACGTCATCCAGCGGAAGTTCTTTGACTTTACTGATGTCGAACAGTTGAACATGCACCGTGCGGTTACCTGCGTTAATTCCGACAACTTTACCTTCACCCATTGAAGTGATGACCAGTTTGCCTACTGCCGGCAGTTCTTCTCTCACACTTTCATAATTATCATGCTCAAATTTCAGACAGCACATAAGTCTTCCGCACAACCCTGAAATTTTCGTCGGATTCAGTGACAAGCTCTGATCTTTAGCCATCTTGATTGATACCGGCTCAAAATCTCCCAGCCAGGAGGAGCAGCATAATACACGTCCGCAAGGTCCGATTCCACCAAGCATTTTTGCTTCATCACGGACACCAATCTGTCTCAGTTCAATTCGTGTCCGGAAAATGCTTGCCAGATCCTTGACCAGCTCGCGGAAATCCACTCTTCCTTCTGCCGTAAAATAAAAAATGATTTTATTGCGATCAAACGTAAACTCTACATCGACCAGCTTCATCTTGAGGCCATGGTCTCTGATTTTATTTAAACAAGTACCGAAAGCTTCCTTGGCTGCACGCTTGTTCTCATCCACTACGCGGGCATCTGTATCACCAGCAACGCGGATAACCTTTTTGAGCGGCAACACCACATCAGCTTCGCCTACTTCCTTCTTACCCACGACAACCTTACCGTACTCAACCCCTCGTGCCGTTTCCACGATCACGCAGCTTTCTTGCTCGATAGGAAGGTCCAGGGGATCGAAGTAATAAATTTTGCCCGCTTTTTTGAAACGGACACCCACTACACTGTACAAAAAATTAACCCCCTTGTAAGCCAACCCCACTTCGTCTGAAGCCCTGACTTCTTAGGGAACCCGCCGAAGTTATAACCGTTTGCATAGGATTGGAACTCACATGATGCTCTCCAGCCTTATGCCAAACCGATCAAAAATTGCTCCAGACAAAGCTGGCCATTGACATTAAAACGCAATTTTTTTCTGCATGCCGCGGCCAAATCCATATAGGAGACCCACTGTTCCGTGCTGCGGGTATGTGCCAACTGAGACAGCATGTCTAACTGATCTATAAAAACGATATGTTCATGCCTACCGTACTGAACATACAGCATGTCCCTGAACCATAAATGGAACAAACTAAGCAGCATGTCCAGATGTTCCGAGAGTCCTGTTTTAAAAAGCTTCTGCTGTGCCGAGATCAAGGATGTGCTTCCTCTGCCCAGGGACTCCTTCCCTAATTGTAACATTACGTTTCTAATTTCTGCAAACCAATTCTGCTGGAGAATTTCTCTACATGCTTCCAGTCCTGACGCTAAATGGACAGCGGGCCGGGCCAGATTCACAGGATACTCTTCCTCGATCAAAATTTGAAGCATTTCCTCCGGATTGAGCGCACTGAACGGCACCAGTTGGGAACGCGAGCGGATCGTAGGCAGCATAGCTTGACCGTTATCTGTAAGCAGAATACCGACTGCAGGCACCTGAGGTTCTTCCAGAAATTTCAGCAGGCTGTTCGCCGCCTGAACCGTCATTTTCTCCGCCTGCTCTATGATATACACCTTGGGGTGTCCCGCCTCTGACCGGTAAGAGAAAATGCGCTGTAAATCGCGAATCTGATCTATTTTAATGTTATTCCCATCCGGTGCCAGCATCGTCAGATCCGGATGGTTTCCATGTTCTATTTTACGACATTCAAGACATTTCCCGCAGGCATCATCCTCAAGCTCTGTGCAGAAGATTGCCTTGGCGAATGCCAGAGCTGTCTGCAGCTGCCCGCTCCCGGGCGGACCACTGAACAAATATGCATGACTGATCGCCTGACGTCTCAAACTGCTTTGTAACAATTGCTTGGCTGCCTGTTGGCCCTTAATCTGTTGAAAGGACATACTTCCTCCTAAAAGCTTAAATTAATAAGCATCCCCCTAATTTCTCCTACTTGTTGTAAAAGAGTGATCTTCCCTTCTTCTGTATCCAGCAATTCATCCGCCATAGATAACAGAGCCGAGTCAATCTCATCAATCAGTTTGTATCGTTTACCTCTGCCCCGACGATCCCATCCCCGCGTTTCCTTCATCGTGACACCGCGGCGAACCGTCTCTTCAAGGAACCTTTTGACTAGCTGCTTGTAAGCCTTCAGCTCACGAATCGTCATAGAACGACTCAAGCGTTCACCCTGAAGCTGAATTTCACTTAAACGGCGATTAAGCTCTGCTTGTGAAGCCCGCTCTCCCTGGTGATTCATCATATCAGAGAAACTTTTGGATTGAACCGGCTTGGAGCCGGAATCATTCGTATTGATTCCACTCTGCATCGGCCTGAATCCAGGATTGATTTTCATGGATACGCCTGCTTTCTATTCATCGTTAGGCCAATCGCACATCAGCACAGAGCGCGCTGCGCCTGTGCGTAAGATGGTTCTTATATGGTTGAACTGCATTGTATATATAATGGTAGAAAGATGAACTTATCTACGATTGTGTTCTAACTCGTCTCTCCCTAAAGAAAGTCCTCACTCTGGAGTAAAGTCTTCTTCGGGAGAGAGGATGCAATCATGCTATTGATAATGAAAAACACTCATGAATTTCATGCACAGACAAATCAGAAATGCTCGAAACGATCTACCGGAAGAACAAATACGGTTGCTCCACCAACTTGAACTTCAACAGGCAGCGGCAGGTACGAGTCGGTCGTTCCGCTCATAGGTGTAACCGGAGTTACGAGCTGTTCACGAACCTTACAGCTGCTGCGAATAACGTTCATAACGGATTCGACCTGACTATCATCGACACCGATCATAAACGTCGTGTTGCCTGCCTTCAAAAATCCACCCGTACTGGCAAGCTTGGTTGCCCGAAAGTTCGCTTTGACCAATGCGCTGGATAATCGGTTGCTGTCTTTATCCTGTATAATCGCAACAATCAGTTTCATCCTGCATAACCTCCTTCAGAATAAGCACTTTTAGCAAAATGCCATGTCTATATATTAGACAATTACTCGTCAAAATCCTTCAAAATCCCGTTCTCCAGCGACAAAATCATCGCTTTCTCCACCTCATCCGGAGTCTGTGAAGCATCAATCATTTGAATACGCTCTGGAAATTGCTTCTGCAGCAGGAAGTACGCTTCACGTACTTTACGATGAAACTCCAGATTCTCCAGATCCAGACGATTGACCTCACGACCATCGTGGGCTTCAATACGCCCAAGTCCCTGTTCCGGCTCAATATCGAGATAGAGGGTTACATCTGGCATCAAATCTCCAATTGCAAAACGATTAATCGCCCAGACATTCTCTATTCCGAGGCCGCGAGCATATCCTTGATAGGCCAGACTGCTATCGACAAACCGATCACAGATGACCGTTTTGCCTGCTTGCAGCGCAGGCTCTACCTTCTCCGCCAGATGCTGGCTTCGTGCTGCTGCATAGAGCAGTGCTTCGGTTCGGGCATCCATCGCCGTATGAAGAGGGTCAAGGATGATGCTGCGTATTTTCTCTGCAATCTCAATCCCGCCAGGTTCCCGTGTGACTACGTAAGGTATACCCCGTTTCTCAAAATAAGAACCGATTCTACCGATCATTGTCGTTTTCCCTGAGCCCTCTCCTCCTTCCAGCGTAATGAATTTACCTCTGCCCTGCATATGCTCCCCTGCCTTCTGTATTATAGCTGCATCCATTCAAGGCTATTATGCAAGTGCCTAGACCCTCTTACATCAGGATATGATGCCACTCGCCCAGAGGTGTATCGTAAACAACTGCATTTAATAACACTAAAATAATACAAGCTTGTTTTCTTTCTATCATACTATAAGGAGGCTGTTCCTCCAACATGAAACGTAAGACCTTTTTCAACCAAAATATATATCATTTTAAATCAAACAGGTGACAAGCACCCTATTATCGTCTTAACCTGCCGTAAAGGCAGATAACAGCTCCATTAGTGATGGCCGATAACAAGACAAGAGCAAGAGCTATAGAAGCATCTCGGCTGAAGATGTGCTCTACATGCTATCTGAGTCTGCTGCAAGCTAAACACCAGTGAGCTTTCTATTCTTCGCACATCGTTAACGCTGCTTCATGACCTTTAATGTACGTGCTGTATGATCGGATATTCCGTGAAACCTGGCTCCTTCCTCGCGTAAAGTCCTTATTCGTGCTACTACCTTGGCACTTATACGCTCTCCAGGATAAAACAGAGGAATCCCCGGGGGATACGGAATAACCATTTCTGCTGCACGGTAGCCTGCACTATCCTCAATGGGTAATTCGATAGTGTCTGTCTCCTTGATCGGTTGAAGGGAGAACACCACAGGCTCGGAAACAGCATTGTTTTGTTCCTTAATGTTCCACGTGGAAACATATTTTGGTGGATTTTTCTCGGCAACTGACTGTGCAGACCTGATCAAAGTCAGCGAATGCTCAGGCGGCATATTGTTCTCATGTATATGTCGCAAAGCCTCTAGCAGCTGCTCGGCATCCTGCAAGGTCGAGCCAAGACTGAAGAGCAGCACGACGTTCCGCTCGTCGCTCATCTCGGGCACGCAGCCGCAGGCTTCCAGCTGCTGCTGCAGCCCATAACCGCTCAGCACCCCTGTGTCGTCATATATGACGACCTTGAATGGGTCCTGAGCGGTGTAGCCGGCGCGGCCAGGCATCGCCGCCGGCACTTCATGGCCGCACGGCGGCCCCTGCTGCAGCGGCACATCCGCAGGCTGCAGCAGTTGGAAGCGCGGCAGCTCTGCCAGGCCGCGCTTAAAGGCTTTCACGGCAGCAAGCCCTGCCGTGAAGGCCTCTGCGCCGTGCACATGCAGCAGCCGGCGCGACAGATCAAGCGATGCCATCACCGGGTACGATGGGCTTGAGCTTTGCACCATGGCCAGGCGCTGCCGCAGCAGGGACCGGTTCAGACGCGGTCCCTGAACGTGCAGCATGGCTCCCATGGTGAACGCGGCCAGCATCTTATGCGTCGACTGCACTACACCGTCTGCTCCGCAGGACAGTGCAGAGGCAGGCAGCTCCGAATGCTGCCCGTAATGCGCGCCATGCGCTTCATCCACGAGCAATGGCATGCCAGCATCGTGGCAGATCTCGGCAATTGGCGTCAAATCCGCGCCCATGCCATAATAATTCGGCAACGTGACAAATACGCCCTTTGCCTCAGGATACTTCTGGATAGCAGCCTGAACCGTCTCAACCGACGGCATGACAGCAAGTCCAGATACAGGGTCAACCCATGGCTCCAGAAATACCGCCCTTGCGCCCCCCAGCATTAAACCGTGAATGACAGATTTATGTACGTTGCGCTGAACCAGCACAATACTCTCCGGCTCATCGCACACCGTCAGCAGTAAAGACAGATTGCCCGCGGTACTTCCACCCACCAGAAAAAAGCTTTCTTCCGCACCAAAACAATCCGCTGCCAGCTCCTGTGCCTCCCTAATGACTCCCTCAGGATGATGAAGATCATCCGTGCCCGTAATCTCCGTAACATCCATCTCCATCATCTCCAGATACGCGCGAACGGGCACAACTGAATTTTGGAAACGGTCTGCATCATACAATCGGTCTGCAGGATTCTGCTCGTCAACAGGATTCAATGGATTCACTCCCGCAAAGATTGCCTCCCCCTGTTCATGCTCCCTCTTTTGTCCGGTCCCTGTAACCCTTTCTTTCTCAGCGAACGTTTCTGTCCATTTTTGTTTCCGATCGGCATCTTGCTGTGTATACCCCATCCACTGATGATAGGCTTGTCCATTTTTGTGCCCGGGCACGTGAAATGAACGCTGCTTCGAATGTCGGTATGCAAGTAATGCTTCATATATAGGTGCCTTCTCTTTGCAAACCTTTGATTTATTATTTTCATTCATAAGTTAACCATCCTGTGACTGTTATTCTTTTTATGCCCAATGAATCTGTATTCGTTAGAATCAGCATACGCCTTCTATACAGGCCACACAAGATACTGCCCACATCACATAACAAAAAAAGGCCCGTAGGCCCTTCTCAATTCAGTTGCAAAAGAATATGAATTTCTAACATTTACGCGGAGAATAAAACCTCCATGAAACGCTCATTTGGCTGTCACCTCAAGCGTTCTTTTGTACCCATATCTGTTTCATCTGATGAATAAAAAAATTATACTTCGCATCCTGCGCATCGGTATGAACCATCTCAGCTTCACAAGTATCGCATATGAATTCAGATACAATAAAAATGCCTTCTCTCTTCCTCTGTTCGCAAATAATACATGTGTGTTCGGCATGTTCTTCCATGAACCATCCCACCTTGTTTTACGTTTACTATCAGTATTGCACAGTTTCTATTATTTTAAACATTTTCATAGTGCTTTCTTTCTATAAAATATATATATTCGCTTCCCCCTCTATAGGTGTCTGTACCGAAAATTACAACCGGTAATCTATGCTCAAGCATCATTTGCATGGATAGGATCACCCATTTCTCTTATCATGATCCAATGTTAACCCTTTATACAGCCTTGCCGTAATCCAAACTTCATAATAATAATCTTAAAAAAACTTGGAATTTCAGCCGATATATAAGATATGATAACGATATCAGAGTTTTCCAGCCTATCATCCACATCACCAAAATACATATGCATACCCCATTCTATTACCGTATACCTGAAGGAGGATTTATAATCGTATGATCGCCGAACCGGAGAATAAGGCAACCTTTTATCAGTACCGTCTTCTGAAAAAAAAGGCTATTGCCCGCAGTGTCATATACAGCTACCTATGTTTACCCGTTATGATGCTCCTATTTAATCTGCTAGCCTTCTCCTGGACCGGCCTCTTCTTCTTTTTGCTGGCAGGGCCGATCACCCTATGGATTCATTATGTCATCGCCAGAACCATCCTGCTGCTGGTACGCACCTCCTATGCGAAGCGCTGGCGCTGGAACCTCAGAATGCCTTGGTTCGGCTATGTTCCAGATCAGCATTTTAGCTATCACATGTTTGTCCGTGTTCATCTGAACATGAGCTGGATCGGTTTATGTATCATTACTGTGTGCCTGTTATGGTCCCCGGTTTCCTTCACGATGTCACTGCTATTCTGGCACCTCTGGATGCTTGGACCTCGCTTCTACGTCATACTCATCCTCGCTCGCGGACGTAAAGATGGCCTCATTAAATTAAACGAGCAAGATGTCTCTTATTATCTTCAGTAAGGTGAATCCGATTTCCCCAATATCTCATGATGAGATTTACATCTATCATCCAAAAAAAGGTTATCCACAGTGGATAACCTTTTTCCCCTAATTCACCTGGCCTTCATCTTATCCACAGCATCGGGTTTGCTTACTCTTTCCTTTGCTACAGATGCCCTTTTCTATGCCTTATCATAAAACTCCGGGGTAACCCTTCTCCTTCTCCTTCCCTTCTGCTTGAAAAAAATAAAAAGCCCTCAACGTATCGAAGAGGACATTCAGTATATGGGAACATTACGTTGTTAATTGTTACGTCACATCATGAATCCGATCAATCATCTTCACCAAGTGATTTAACGGTCGTTTGCGTTGTTTCATTTCGAGGAACCATTAAAGTAAAAGAACCATCATGAACAGCTAACTGAACAATATGTCCTTCCTTCGCAAAAACATGCAGGTTGCTGGAAGTATTCGAGGATTGTTTAGCCTCTTTTTCCGTCCATCCCCAACTTTTAATCTCGTCAAGATAAACCTCTGGTAGACTCATACCTTCATTAATTCCAGACAATGTATATCGAACGTAATCCATATCCGAGTTATTCTCGGACTGGTCAGATTTATTCGCTACTTTGGGTACCGGGAAACTCTTCTCGTTAACCGCACCTTCATAGGAGGTCCATACAGATCCTGAAGCTTCACCGCAGCCTGCAAGAACAATCGCTAGACAAAGCAACAGTATGGAATGAAGTCCAACTCTCCGCCAACTTAACACACACACCCTCCTTTTCACAGCTGCACAATCCAGCTCTTCGGTCAGGTACTTTTAGCATATTTAACATAGTCCTATTATACTGGTTTTACCCCTGCCATCCGTAACAAAAATGTTACCTTCACATAACGAAGATGTAAGCGCCCCATATGCGAAAAAAGCTTAAAAAAATAAAAACCACCACCGAATATCATCGGCAGTGGTTCTTTGCTTGGCGGCGTCCTACTCTCCCAGGACCCTGCGGTCCAAGTACCATCGGC
>NZ_JACHKG010000031.1:0-64269 GCF_014203995.1 Paenibacillus sp. JGP012
AGAAAACAAATATTCGGTATTAGCTACCGTTTCCGGTAGTTGTCCCAAGCTTGAGGGCAGGTTGCCTACGTGTTACTCACCCGTCCGCCGCTAAGTCTCAGGAAAGCAAGCTTTCCATCAACTCCGCTCGACTTGCATGTATTAGGCATGCCGCCAGCGTTCGTCCTGAGCCAGGATCAAACTCTCCAATAAAGATGAATTTCGTCAGCGTGGTTAAACGCTGTGAAACTCATCGGGGTATTGAAAAGAGCGATAAGCTCATTTTGAATCTGACGAGATTAAAAATCCCATTATTGTTCCAGTTTTGTTACAGCCAGATGGCATGCGCCAAAAACCTTCACGTTCATTCTGCAAGCAGAATGATTACTCACTCGTTGTTCAGTTTTCAAAGATCAAACATTCGATTTAATGTGTTGTTTTCCATCTCGTCGTCGTTTCAGCGGCGACCTTTATAATGTATCACATTCACATTATCTTTGCAAGCCTTTTTTTGATAACTTTCAATCCAGATATCAAAACAGCTTGATTTAGTGACCAGCTCCTTAAAAAAGGAACGAAAATTAATTTACCATATCATATTAGAAAGGTCAACCCTATTTCGACAAAAACACAGATTCTTTTTCGTTTAGTGCGCGAGATATTTCTTTTTACACATGAAATGAATGAGAGGTGTGAGCACTATATGGATTGCCCCACCTCCTATCACTTTGAACCGGTTTATATATTCAGCCTTACTTCACGGCCTGGACTTCTTCAACTTCCCACCTCTTGCATACTTGGATAACTCTTTAGGCGGGGCAAACCGTGCATACATGCGGAATACCGTCTTGTACCGACTCGCGATAGCATGTTTTATCTCCTGGTCAAGACGATGATCACTCAGATCGAACAGCATTTCATCCAATTCTTTGCGTAATACATAGTCCAGCTCTTTGCATTCCTTCTCGTTAAATAGCATACCCAGCATTAAGAGTTCTCCTTTTTGTGCATATCCTCTATAGTCATACTCGCGTTTTTCAGCAACATGATTCGTTAACAAGCGTTTTGATCTCCTGATTGCTGAAACCCGTTTTATTGTTATGGTCAACTTTCTGGGAAATTATGAATGCTGGGTATCATAATTTTCACAAAACATTTATCCTCTTACAAGCGCATAGGTAAGTGTGCTTTCGATAATTGCGGCAATGAAAAGCAGGATGACTACCCAGAAGCTTGCTGTTAACGTCATTTTCACAAACTCCCTCCAATGTGTCCCGATCAGCGCTCTCTTCTCTCCCCCTAATTGGGCAAGACTGCTTATCGTTAAACCGCCAAACTTTATTCCAAACGCACATGCGATGATAATTACCGGGATCTCGATAATTCCGTGAGGAAGCAATCCCTTAACAACGATATCGAAAAAACTTGCTCCATTATTCATCGTTGCATGAACGACAAATCCCAGCACCATCCCGTTAATTAGCAAAAATATAATGGGTAAGATGCCGAAGAAAATGCCTGCGTAAATGACCAATACACTCTTGATGGCGTTGTTAAAAAAAATAAACAGGAAGAAATTCCATTGCACATTTCCTCCTTGCTCCAACTGTTGGCTCACCTGGCGTATTCCTTCAATCTGATTCAGCATCAGCTGCTCTAAGGGTCCTGTACTCACCCATCCAGCCCCGATTCCAACAGCAAACAGTAGGAAGGCCCAGATTAATGCTGTCCTTATTTTGCTCATGTCTCTCATGAATGCGCTAAATTTTAACATAATAACCTCCTGGTTAACGAAATGATGGACAATCAATGATATAAACGAATAACTGAGCCGTACGAGCATACATTGAAAACAAACAAGCATTTTCCTATCGAACAGAAACAAGCATTTTTTATTGGGAGAGGGGCGCTTAGCGAAATGAACTCGTTCTATGTATTCAGCGGCAAAAAAATCAAACGTAACCTGATTGTGCTCGTTGCTGCCATCTTTGCAATCGGTATTATCTATCTGGAAAGTGGCAACGTGTCTGTATTTTCGGAGGAAGCACCTTCCGCCGTTTACAGTGTTCCAACCGACAAGAAGGTGATTGCTCTTACCTTTGATATTAGCTGGGGTGATAAACGGACTGAGCCAATCCTGAAGGTGCTTCAGGAAAATAAAGTGCAGAAGGCCACCTTCTTCCTCTCTTCACCCTGGAGCAAAACCCACCCTGAGATTGTCACCGCCATCAAGGAGGCAGGATATGAGATTGGCAGTCATGGCCACAGACATGAAAATTACAGCAGCTTGACCGAAGAGCAAATACGTAAAGAAATTTCGACAGCTCACAGCATTTTAACCGATCTAACGGGAAAAGAACCGAAATTGCTGCGTCTGCCTAATGGAGACTTTGATAAGCGCGTGCTCCAGGTTGCTAACAGCCTCAACTATCAGGTCGTGCAGTGGGATACTGACTCTATGGATTGGAAAAATCCAGGCGTACAAACGATTGTAGATCGCGTTGTCAGCAAAGCCCATCCGGGTGATATCGTTTTGCTGCATGCCAGCGACTCTTCCAAACAAACGCATGAAGCCTTGCCCATCATCATTGACAAGTTGAAAAATCAGGGATATGAGTTTGTGACCGTATCCGAATTGCTAAGCCACTCCAGTGTAGAGGGTAAAGAAGTCCGTGACCAAGCCAGCGGCCAATAGCATGCGACAAAACAAGTAAAAAATTGAAAAGAGCTAACATGGTTAGCTCTTTTGGTGTTTATTTTTCAAAGATAACGCCTTATACGTATTGACGCTTCTAGTGAATCGTGCTGTCTCTTATGCCCTGCTCCCCTTCATGGACTTGCCCGCAGGCTCAGCCGATCGCTCTTCTGAATTATCGACCAGTTTGTGCAGAATCAGCATCTGGTATGCATTACATAACAGCAAAGGGACCACAATAAAGATCGTTGCCGCGTTGACATCAATACGCAATACACCGATCGTCTCCACAGCAGTAACGGCTATCATAAAAAAGAGCGTGGGTACCAGCGCAGAGATATGTGTTTGCTTAACTTTCACGTAAGCGGTAACAACTGCGGCCGCCAAAATGAGCAGTCCCAGTACGATATCCGAGATGCGCTCCCGCTCACCACCGACAAAGAGACGTAAAAACATAACATCCAGCAGCGCAAGCACAGTCAGCACAATCTGAACAATCTGCCACCCGCGTTTTGGAAATACACCTTTCCCCATATAATTTAATATGAGATATGCAAAGAAACCCATTTGTGAATATACGCTAATCATCACTCCGGAGCCAAACAAAATCAGAAGATACAGCATAAAGTCAGCTATTCCGTTTGTTTTCTCCCCGTTTACCAGCATCATAATCAGCCCCGTGGCTAATGCGCCTGCAGCGCCAATCAGCAAGGCTGTCCAAAACAGGAAAAACCATCTACGCAAATTCAAATGTTTTCCACCCCCGAGAGTTTATTTTACCAACCTTCACAGCAAAAAACCATCATTGCTCAACATATTTCCCCCTTTCCCATCACATACTACATCCAGTATCTATTCAAGGAGGGATTGTACACATGAAACGGCCTATATGGCAGCTGTCCTGTATCGTGCTCGGGCTATCCGTCATGCTTGCCGGCTGCGGTTCAGATCAAAGTTCTTCGCCTCCTCAGGGCAGTTATAAAGAGATGAAAACGATGGTTGTTGATATTTTGAAAAGTGACGAAGGCAAAAAAGCTGTAGAAGAGGCTTTGACGGGTCAAAGCTCCTCTGGCGGCGGTGGGGGTGGCAGCTCAGAAGGAGGCGGAGGAGCCGGCGGTGGATCAGGAACAGTTGGGATGAAAATGTTAATGCCTATGCAATCTTCGGAACAAATACGTATTGCCGTAAAAGATACTATCACCGCACCTGAATACCAGAAGGAATTCGAGAAAATTATGACAGATCCGCAATTTGCGGGTGAATTCGCCAAAGCGATCAATGCGCAAAGCAAGCAGCTCCATATGCAGCTGATCAAAGACCCCACATATCAGAAATCCATAGCGGACATTATGAAATCACCTGAGGTGTCCAAGATGTTTATGGATATGACCAAAACTCCGGAATATCGCAAGCAGACGATGACCGTTATGCAGGAAGTGATGCAGAATCCATTGTTCCGTATGGAAGTGCTCACGCTGTTGAAAAAAGTTGTACAAGAAGAGCTGCAGCCTAAAACGGAAAGCGGTGGCGGGCAAAAGGGGCAGGAATCCGGTGGTCAGGACGGTGGAGATGGTGGCAGTGGTGATTCTGGAGGCGGTGGTGAAAGCTCATAAAATGCACTCTACGGCTTCGCCAAGCCATCCGACGATGCCAATCGAAGATGATAATAAGCCTGCATCCAATCTAAAGGACGCAGGCTTTTGTCTGTACTCTCGTTAAAATTTGGACTCAATGTTACGGGCAACCTCATCATAGATCGCGCCAATGGATGTTTCTGCCTTGTATACGGAAGGAGAGAAATCCGGCTCGGAAGGATGGTTGTCCGGTGCACCCAATGGAATCTGGGCAAGCAGCACGGTATGCAGACTCTCCGCCAGCCGTCCGCCGCCACCGCGTCCAAAGACATAATCCTTCTCTCCACAGCTGCCACATTCGTAATAAGCCATATTCTCGATAACACCAAGCAGCTCATGTTCCGTCTGAATCGCCATCGCCCCAGCTCGCGCTGCAACAAAGGCTGCTGTAGCATGCGGGGTTGTCACGATGATTTCTTTACTCTGCGGCAGCATCTGATGCACATCAAGAGCTACATCGCCTGTTCCTGGTGGCAAATCCAGCAGCATATAGTCCAGTTCTCCCCATTGAACATCGGTGAAGAACTGACGCAGCATACGGCCTAGCATCGGTCCGCGCCAAATGACAGGGTTATTTTCCCGAATGAAGAACCCCATCGACATGACTTTGACACCAAAACGTTCCACCGGCTGAATGACGCCGTCTTCAACAACCGGGTACTCCTCAATGCCCATCATATCAGGCACACTGAACCCGTAAATGTCGGCATCAATGAGGCCAACCTTTTTCCCTTGACGAGCCAAGGCTGCCGCCAGGTTAACGGTAACGGTGGATTTACCTACCCCGCCTTTACCACTCGCCACAGCAATATAACGAACCCCTGACTCGGGACTTAGCAGCTCATGCCCATCCAGACCTGCTGCATGCCCCTTTACAAGCACTTCATCCTGATCCTGGGCCTCATCGGCTTGTCCTGTGTTCAGACTCTCACGGTCATGCTCAGACGCTGCTCGTGTGCGAACGTGTACATCCTTCACACCATGCTGAGCAAGCAGATTGCGCGCAGCATCTGTTAAAGCGGTTGCATCTTCCGGTCGATTCTCCAGAGTCACCATACTTAATGCCACATGATGCTCTTTCACCATAATGTCACGAATCCATCCCAGCTCCGTCAGGCTTTGTCCAAGCTGCGGTTCCTGTAATGGCTGTAAAATTTCAAGTATCTGTTCTTTGGATAACATCAGACAGCACCTCGGTTTTATCTATTGGCATGTATTAGGTATGCTGTTCCAATTATAGCACTACCTTTCTTCTTATGACTAACTTTTCGGACGTTCTCCTGCGGAATACCTGAGAATCCCGTTATATATGGATGCCGCTACCTTTCGTTGATACGTTTCATCGGCTAGCATACGCGCTTCCTGAGGATGTGACAAAAAGCCAACTTCCACGAGTGCTGACGGAATTTTCAGCGCCTGCAGCAGATAAACGGTATTCACCGTTTTGGCGATCCGGTCTGTATTTTCCAGATTACGAATCATTTCAGCTTGCAGCAAATTTGCGAGCCCTTCATTATCAGGGTGATTGGGGGTGTAGAACACCTGTGCGCCGCTCCAACGATTTGAAGGTACACTGTTCATATGAATGCTGATAAACAGATCTGCCTGTTTATCTTCAATTCGCCGTAATCTTTGCTTGAGATCCTCCGTTTTGCGCTTGGAATATCCCCTTGTGCCTTCCTCTGCCAGGTCTTTATCCATCTCACGAGTCATGACGACAAGTGCACCAGCCTGCTGCAGATAGTCTCTCACATACAGCGCAATAGACAAGTTGATATCTTTCTCGATTACCCCCTGTTTGCTTACAGCACCGCCATCCGGTCCCCCATGTCCTGCATCGATGGCTATTACCTTGCCTGCCAAAGGCAGACTCCAATAGCCCGACGTTTTGGCAGAAGGCATCTCATACGAAACAACTGCCACAAACATGGCCAGCAAACACAGACTCAACATAACCCTCTTCACTGTTTTTAATCTGATCCAGACCACCAGATGTTTACCCATGTTTTTGCGCATAAAAAAAACCACCTCGCCCCTATAAATGACTCTAATCATCTATATGGGACAAGATGGACAAATATACCCTTACGAATGGACTTGCTCTGCCATACCCTCAATCAGCACTTCAGCAACCTCAGGACGTGTGAATTCAGGAGGCGGACACTGACCATCGCGCAGCAGTGCACGTACTTTCGTACCTGACAGCGTCAGATGGTGCTCCTTGCCATGTGGACATGTTTTGCTGGAAGCCATGTTTCCACATTTCGTGCAGAAAAAGCTGTGCTCGAAGAACAGCGGTGTAATTCCGAGTTCCTCAGCTGTAAAGTTAGAGAAGATCTCCTGCGCTTCATAGGTGCCGTAATAATCACCTACACCTGCATGATCGCGGCCTACAATAAAGTGGGTGCAGCCATAATTTTTACGTACCATCGCATGGAAAATCGCTTCCCGTGGTCCAGCATACCGCATCGCCGCCGGGAACACACCCAGAAACGCACGATCCGCAGGATAATAGTTCTCCAGCAGCACCAGATAACTTTTCATCCGTACATTAGCAGGTACATCATCAGACTTTGTTTCGCCCACCAGCGGATTCAGGAAGAGTGCATCCACGATCTCCATCGCACTTTTCTGAATATACTCATGCGCACGGTGCACAGGATTACGAGTCTGAAAACCAACAACCGTTTTCCATCCCTTCTCCTGAAAAATACTGCGTGTCTCTGCCGGGTCGTAATAGAACTCTTCGAACTTTGCCGGCTTCGGTCGGTTTAATACCTGAATTGGGCCCCCTACATAGGTTGCAGGGCGCTCCAGCAGCTTTTTCACACCCGGATGCTCTGGATCATCTGTTTTGAATACACGACGCGCTTCCTCTCCCTGATCCACCTGATAGATGCTTTGAACTTCAAGCAGTCCGTATATCACCCCATCATTTTCACCAACAAGGGCTACTGTTTCGCCTTTGCGAAGAGCAGCCGCCTGTTGATCGTCAACAGCAAGTGTAATCGGTATGCTCCACACCGTACCATTTGCCAAACGCATCCGGGATACAACCGATTGATAATCCTCCTCGTTCATAAATCCTTCAAGCGGCGAGAAGGCACCTACACCGATCAGGTCGAGGTCGGAAATCGTCCAGGTATTGATGCGCAGTGAAGAAAGGCTCTTGCTCTCCTGCAGTAAACGTTCACGTTCTTCTCCTTGTACGACACGCTGCACCAGCGTACCTCCATGAGGCAGAATCGAAGTCATCTTGTCAGCTCCTTATATATCCATTCGTTTATAGTGAGGCCATGCGCTTATATATCCAATGCTGTAGGATACAGAAAACGTCGTTTGCGTCATCCTATCCTCAGGTCCTTATTTATGCAGACCGCACTCCGTTTTATCATTGCCAGACCAGCGTCCTGCACGTGGATCTTCACCAGGCATCACCTGACGTGTACAGTACTCGCAACCGATACTTGGATAGTTCTGATCATGCAGCGGGTTATAGATCACGTTATTGGCGCGAATATATTCCCACACATCCTCACTCGTCCAATGTGCAATCGGGTTGAATTTCATCAGGCCAAACTTTGTATCGTACTCAACTTTCTTCGCATTCGCACGTGTTGGAGCCTGATCTCTGCGAATACCTGTAATCCATGCATCATACTGAGAAAGAATACGTGTTAGCGGCTCTACCTTGCGAATGTTGCAACAAGCGTTAGGATCGGATTTCCACAGCTCTTCCCCATGCTGGGCAGCCTGTTCTTCTGGTGTAATTTTCGGTGACACTCTCACAAAATCGAGATTGTACTTTTCCTGCATCCGATCACGTGTATCATACGTTTCCTGAAAATGAAAATCAGTATCCAGATAAAAAATATCCGTGGACGGACTGATCTTTTGAAGCATATCTACGAGCACAACATCCTCTGCGCCGAAGCTGCACGCAAAAGTAATGTTCGGGAATGTTTCAATTGCATATCGAATAATATCTTCAGGACTTGCATGCTCCAGTTCCTCTGCTTTGGTCCGTGCCAATTCTTCTTTTTCCAACAAGTTCATTGTTTCATTTCCCCCATTCATGATCTGAAAAACAGTAAAAGCCGACTAATCTAATATGAATTATGTATAGTATAAATCTTTCACTCGGTATGTCAATGCCTGCCAGATGGTAAAATACAGCGATTGTAACCTCTAATTAACGGGTAAGATTACATAACTTTTTAGTGTCATTTAGGCAACTCCATCATCTTGAGACAAATTCATCTGAAGATGAGATGGTCGATAGCGAATACTCCGTAGTTTACAAATTGGCTTAAACCGTTGCTGTTGCTGGATTTCCAAGCTCAGCAGTATATTCAAACAAGCCTTACATAAAATCTTAACACGTAAAAGAGAAGAAGTGCAGTTTCCATTCTCTTCCTGAGGATGGATGCGTAGTACGTTTTCAAATGTAAGAGACCTTTATCATATCCATAAGAAAGACTGATAAGCATGGAGTGATATGTGTCGCTTGTGAAGAAACCACATGTATTTCTTGTTGTATTGACCGATGTGTGCATTATTCATTGATGTGCTATTTGGTTTACTTACGGAGGCTCTTACGCAAGCTCTTACGGACATACTCACTGGCGTGCTGACTGAATTGCTGACTAATGTACAATGTGCACCTGGATGTGTCACTGGAGGGCTATGAAATGACTGACCTGACCGCTTTAGTAATCAGGACCACCCGTGCAACGGGTAGTCCTGATTTTCGCGCGTTTCACGCACTCAACTGCCTAAAGCCAAAAAAAAGCTCTTGACCGAGGGCCAAGAGCTTTTGAAAATCTTAACGTTTGGAGAACTGAGGTGCGCGACGAGCCGCTTTGAGACCGTATTTTTTACGCTCTTTCATACGTGGGTCACGAGTCAGGAATCCTGCTTTTTTCAGGGATGCACGGTATTCCGGATCTGCTTTAAGCAGAGCGCGGGAGATACCATGACGGATCGCGCCGGCTTGACCGGAGATACCGCCACCATGAGCGATAACCAAAACGTCATAGTTAGTGAGCGTTTCTGTCAAAGTCAGTGGTTGTTTTACGATCAGTTTGAGTGTTTCCAAACCGAAGTATTCATTAATATCACGTTTATTGATGACAATGCGTCCTTCACCCGGTACAAGGCGAACACGTGCTACCGAATGTTTACGACGACCTGTCCCATAGTATTGTACTTGTGCCATGAAACTGTCCTCCTTTTAATTAACCGCGAAGTTCGTAAACTTCTGGTTTTTGTGCTGCGTGTGGATGCTCAGTGCCTCTGTACGCTTTAAGTCTCAGCTTCATTTTCTCGCCCATGCGAGTTTTAGGAAGCATACCGCGAACAGCCAATTCCAACATACGTTCAGGTTTGTTTTTAACCATCTCTTCTGCAGTAGTTACTTTCAAACCACCTGGGTGCATCGAGTGACGGTAGTATTTTTTGCCTTGCATTTTTTTACCAGTCAATACAATTTTCTCTGCATTGATGATAACAACGAAATCGCCAGTGTCCACATGTGGAGTGAATTGTGGCTTATGTTTGCCGCGGATCAAAGCAGCTGCTTCGCTCGCCAAACGTCCGAGGGTTTTGCCTTCAGCATCAATGATGTGCCATTGGCGCTCAACTTCGTTAGGCTTCGCCATGTACGTAGTACGCATGAAAAGTTCCTCCTTAAATGTTCAAAATCATCATTTTTCATTTATCTTCATTCGTTAAGTGATAACTTTAGGTGTTGATGGATAGTTGTTGCGATGTGAACATCTTAATTGGGGCTGTGGGAAAGCCATTAAGAAAACACAACTTTTATATTACATGATAGGCGATCAAATCGCAAGTATAAATTAAGCTTTTTACTAACCAAGTTTAATCTTTTTTGTATTCAAGATCCCAGAGCATCAATCCGCAGCTAACCGCAGTAGGTCCTGCGGCAGAACGATTGCATGCAGCAATCATATTCGGCACATCAGAGGCTTTCCGTTTGCCCTCTCCGATCTCCAGCAGCGTTCCTACAATGATCCTTACCATGTGCTGCAAAAAGCCGTTACCACTCACGTAGATGTGAATGACGCCTTGATCGCGCGGATGGTCTCTGCACATTGAACGGTCCACTTCTATCCATGCTTCGTATACCGAACGTACATGATTCTCTTTCTGCGACTTGCGTGAAGCAAAGGATGTAAAGTCATATGTGCCTATGAAATGACGCAGGCCCTCTTCCATAGCAGCGATGTCCAGCTTGGCATGATGATGATGCTGTAGTCTTCGGTTAAAGACATCCGGGAATTGATTTGCATTGATCGTGTATCGATAGGTTTTCTTTTTCGCTGCATAACGAGAATGGAAATCTAGCGGTACCTCAATCGCATCAATAACAACAATATCGGATGGCAGTCTCGAATTGAGTGCAATACACCAGCGTTCCACCGGAATCTGTGAAGCTGTAGGAAAATTGAAGATTTGTCTGCGAGCGTGAACGCCTGCATCCGTTCGGCCTGAACCCGTGATTTTAACGCTCTCACCTGTCAAAGCACGAATGGCATCCTCAAGATGATCCTGGATGGTATTGCCTCCTGGCTGTACTTGAAAGCCGTAGTAGGCCGTTCCATCGTAAGTGACCGTCATACATAAGTTGCGCATATTACCACACCTTTGTTCCATACTATACATAAGCCTATCCCGAACAGCAAAAGAAGCCCCTTACGGAGCTTCATTTACAGCACGAATTCCGAAATGAAGAGAAAAAAAGGGTTGATCCAGAATCGTTAGACTCTGTCCCCTTTCCTCATCTCATCTGTTTTACGCGCGGTCTACCAGTTCCAAGTAAACCATAGGCGCTGCGTCACCACGACGAGGTCCCAGTTTCAGGATACGAGTGTATCCACCTGGACGCTCAGCGTAACGACCGGACAATTCGCTAAACAGTTTTTGGATTGCATCTTGCTCACCATCGATTGTTTCGCGGCGAACGTAAGCTGCCACTTGGCGACGGGCATGAAGATCTCCCTTTTTCGCTTTAGTGATCAGTTTTTCAGCAATAGAGCGAACCTCTTTTGCTTTCGCTTCAGTTGTCTGAATACGCTCGTATAAGAACAGGTCGGTTACCAGGTCACGGAACAAAGCTTTACGTGCGCTGGAATTACGGCCCAACTTTTGGTATGCCATTGTTTTCCCTCCTTCACTTCAAGCACTCAGCTGTCTATTCTTCTGTACGAAGTCCCAGTCCCAGTTCCTCAAGCTTCTCTTGAACTTCTTCCAAAGACTTGCGTCCGAGGTTACGGACTTTCATCATGTCTTCTTCCGTTTTCGTTGTTAGCTCTTGTACGGTATTAATACCAGCACGTTTGAGGCAGTTGTAGGAACGAACAGAGAGATCCAGCTCTTCAATCGTCATTTCGAGTACTTTTTCTTTTTTGTCTTCTTCTTTTTCAACCATGATCTCTGCATCCTTCGCTTCGTCTGTAAGACCCACGAAGAGCATCAGATGCTCGGTCAAAATTTTAGCGCCGAGGCTCACAGCCTCTTCAGGACGAATACTTCCGTCAGTCCAAACTTCCAACGTGAGCTTGTCATAGTTGGTCACTTGGCCTACACGCGTATTTTCCACAGCGTAGTTTACGCGGCTGATCGGGGTGAAGATGGAATCGACAGGGATGACGCCGATCGGCTGGTCATCGCGTTTATTCCGATCTGCCTGGACGTAGCCGCGACCGCGATTGGCAAAAATACGCATGTGAAGTCTCGAACCTGGTCCAAGCGTAGCAATGTGAAGATCCGGGTTAAGGATTTCAACATCGGAATCAGCACGAATATCTCCAGCCGTGATTGCTCCTTCGCCTTCAGCATCAATCTCGAGCACTTTCTCCTCATCAGAGTGAATTTTGAGCGACAAAGCTTTCAGGTTAAGGATAATCTCTGTAACGTCTTCCATTACGCCAGGAACTGTAGCAAATTCATGCAGAACGCCATCGATTTGAACCGAAGACACTGCCGCACCCGGCAGTGACGAGAGCAGGATTCGGCGAAGCGAGTTTCCAAGCGTCGTACCGTATCCGCGCTCCAGCGGTTCTACTACGAATTTCCCATAGGTGCCATCATCGTTGACGTCTACCGTCTCAATTTTCGGCTTTTCGATTTCTATCACTGCAATACCCCTCCTTCAAAACGTCGGTCCTCTATGAAACATTTACCTTCTCTTGCGAAAACATGTAGTAGTATGCCTAAACAACCATTATTAGCAGATTGTGCCGGAAGTATACCACACGCAGGGGCAAATCTCATTAGACACGACGACGTTTTGGAGGACGGCATCCGTTATGCGGGACTGGAGTTACGTCTTTGATCAGGTTAACTTCAAGACCAGCAGCTTGCAAAGAGCGGATCGCTGCTTCACGGCCTGCGCCTGGTCCTTTAACCATAACCTCAACGGACTTCATCCCATGTTCCATTGCAGCTTTGGCAGCAGTCTCAGCAGCCATTTGTGCAGCAAACGGAGTCGATTTACGGGAACCTCTGAATCCGAGGCCGCCGGAGCTTGCCCACGAAATCGCATTTCCGTGAGGGTCCGTAATAGTAACGATAGTGTTATTGAAAGTGGAGCGGATATGTGCCACGCCAGATTCAATATTTTTACGGTCACGACGTTTAGTACGTACGACTTTTTTCGGTTTAGCCATTTTCTCTTATCCCCCCTTATTATTTCTTCTTGTTCGCTACAGTACGACGAGGACCCTTACGAGTACGAGCATTCGTTTTCGTACGTTGTCCACGAACAGGCAGACCACGACGATGACGAACTCCACGGTAACAACCGATCTCCGTCAAACGTTTAATATTCAAAGAGATTTCACGACGCAGGTCACCTTCTACTTTGACCTCTTTGTCGATACTTTCACGCAATTTGCTGACTTCATCTTCCGTCAAATCACGAACACGAGTGTCCGGATTGATGCCTGTAGAGCTCAGAATTTTCTGGGAAGTCGTTTTACCGATTCCGAAAATATAAGTCAAGGCGATCTCAACGCGCTTATCACGTGGCAAATCCACACCAGCTATACGTGCCATTTTACGCTACACCCCCTTCATTAACCTTGTTTTTGTTTGTGTTTCGGATTTTCACAGATAACCATTACATTCCCTTTGCGGCGAATGACTTTGCATTTTTCGCAAATCGGCTTGACCGAAGGTCTTACCTTCATGTGAATTACCTCCTCAAAGTTCTGCTTAGCAAAACTCTCTTCGTAAGCATTGACCTTGTTCTACTATTGTAAAACCGGCTTCGAAGCTTTCGCAAGTTTTGCCGGGCAAAACCCGCTTCATAAGCTTCACAGTTCATTGCAACTGTCTACTACTATTTACGGTAAGTTATACGACCTTTTGTTAGATCATAAGGCGATAACTGAACAACTACTTTGTCTCCAGTCAGGATACGGATGAAGTGCATCCGCAATTTTCCGGAAACGTGAGCGAGAATTTGATGACCATTCTCAAGCTCAACCTTGAACGTTGCATTCGGTAGCGGTTCAAGAACCGTACCTTCCACTTCAATGACATCTTCCTTGGCCATTAGTCAGTCTCCTTTCTCTTCAGCTTGAATGTTGGTGGATTCCAGAAACGAATGAACCGCATAGCGGAGCTTTCCGTTTGTCACCCGACCACTCTCGTTTAAACTGTTTACAACCTCACTGCTAATCATGGGCTGAAGTTCAAGATGAAGAATGTTCTTCTTCTTGGGTTGGTCAAACTTTCGTTTGTCTCCATCCGCTATATATACGAACCTACTGTCCACTATAGCAACAATTACTGCGGCTTGGTCCGCGTTGCGGCCTTTACGGATCTTCACAAGTTGACCGAGCTGCGGATTCGACTGATTGTTCATGCCTCATCACCTACGCATTCAGTTTTGTGAAAATTTCCATACCCTCAGGTGTAACTGCTACGGTGTGTTCAAAGTGGGCGCATAACGATCCATCAACTGTAACGACAGTCCAGTTATCTTCCAACGTTTTCACATACCGTCTGCCTGCGTTAACCATCGGTTCAATGGCCAGCACCATACCAGCCTTTAACCTTGGACCACGATCAGGAAGACCATAGTTCGGAATTGATGGCTCCTCGTGCAGATCCGCTCCAATGCCGTGACCGACATATTCACGAACGACAGAGAACCCCTCATCTTCGATATATTTCTGAATTGCATGAGATATTGTAAACAAGCGAACGTCTGGTTTTACCAGCGCCAGACCTGCGTATAACGAAGCCTCGGTGACGTCCAGAAGACGACGGGCTTCTTCGGAAATACGGCCGACTGGATAGGTCCAGGCAGAATCTCCATGATACCCCTGGTACTGCGCGCCAATGTCAAACGTAACGATATCGCCCTCGTTCAACTTGCGTTTGCCGGGAAATCCATGTACCAACTCTTCATTTACTGAAGCGCACACACTGGCAGGGAAACCGTTATAACCTTTGAAAGACGGCACAGCTCCTTGACTGCGGATATATTGATCAGCCATATGGTCAAGTTCACCAGTCGTAATACCGGGAGCGATATGCTCTGCCAAGAGACGATGCGTTTCCGCAACAATTCTCCCTGCTTCCCTCATCAAACCCAGTTCCGTTTCGGACTTACCAATGATCATCAATTAACCTCTCAACAAGGACACGATTTCTTTAGAAACTTGATCGATATCCTGTTCTCCGTCGATTTGACGAAGAAGACCTTTAGTTTCGTAGAACGTGAGGAGTGGTGCTGTTTTGTTGATATATTCGTCCAAACGAGTGCCTACGCTCTCTTCATTATCATCAGAGCGCTGATACAGCTCGCCGCCGCATTTATCACAGATACCTTCCTGCTTCGGTGGATTAAATACGACATGATACGTGGAACCACAGTTTTTACAAATGCGACGACCCGTCAAACGAGCGAGCAATTTGTTGCGATCCACTTTCAGGTTGATGACATGATCAAGACCTGAGTTCAGTCGTGCCAGGATGCCATCCAGCGCTTCTGCTTGAGACAGGGTTCTTGGAAATCCATCCAAAAGGAAACCTTCTCTGCAGTCCGCTTGCTGCAAACGTTCTTCAACGATGCCGATGGTTACATCATCTGGTACAAGTAATCCTTGATCCATATATTCCTTGGCTTTCAGGCCAATGGGAGTTCCCTGTTTAATCGCGAGACGAAATGCATCGCCTGTTGAAATATGGGGAATACCGAACTCTTTCACAATGACGTCTGCTTGCGTACCTTTTCCTGCCCCCGGAGGGCCCATGAATAGGATGTTCACGTTATGTCACTCCCTCCAAGACTACCCTACATCAACAAACAGCACAATAGGTGCCGGCAAGTAAATCTTTACTCAACCGGAACCTATTGCCTATTTATTGATAAAACCTTTGTAGTGGCGTTTGATCAATTGGCTTTCGATTTGCTTCATCGTATCCAGCGCTACACCGATAACGATCAGGAGGGATGTTCCTCCAATTTGCGCTGATTGAGGCAAACCAGAAAGTGCCCCTAAGAATACAGGCAGAACGGAAATGACTGCCAAGAAGATGGCTCCGGCCATTGTCAAACGAGTCATGACACGGGTCAGATATTTCTCGGTTGCTTTACCCGGGCGAATGCCTGGGATGTAACCGCCGTTCTTTTTCATATTATCAGCCATCTGCTGAGGATTCATCTGTACGAAAGTATAGAAGAATGTGAATCCGAAGATCATCACAACATACAGCACCATACCAAGTGGTTTGTGTGTAGTCAAGTTTTGACCGATCCACTGTGCCCAACCATGATTAGCCCAGAAGTTGGCGATAATCGTCGGGAACATCAACAGCGATGATGCGAAGATGACAGGGATAACACCAGCTGCATTAATCTTCAGCGGGATATGTGTGTTCTGTCCACCGTACATTTTGTTACCTACGACACGTTTAGCGTACTGTACCGGAATTTTCCGAATCGCCTGTTGGATGTAAATGACCCCGATGATAATCAGTACGATGACAATCGCAATGATTACAGCTTTGAGGATGTTCATAAACAACTGATCAGGTTGAATGAAGTCGGACTCGATGGTTTGTTTGATAATGTTAGGCACTGTTGCCAGGATACCCGCAAAGATCAAAATCGAAATTCCGTTTCCGATGCCCTTCTCGGTGATCTGCTCACCAAGCCACATCAGGAATGAAGTACCGGCTGTAAGTACAATCGCGATCAAGATATAATCTGCAAATGTTGCGTTAGGAACCATCTCTGTATTGTACAAGCGGTTAAATCCGATCGACGTACCAAACGCTTGAATCAATGCCAGCCCGATGGTTAAATAACGAGTCAACTGTGCTGATTTTTTCTTACCTTGTTCACCTTGCTTTGCCCACTCCGCTAGTTTAGGAATAACGTCCATGGAAAGCAACTGTACTATGATAGACGCAGTGATGTAAGGTACGATCCCGAGTGCAAATATCGAGAACTGGAACAGTGCTCCACCCGAGAACGTATTGAGAAGTCCAAAAACTTCTTTACCCGCAGAATTTGTCGCTTCGAACACATCTTTGTTAACACCCGGTACGGGAACAAAGGAGCCGATGCGGTAAATGATCAGTACAAAAAGGGTAAATAATACCCTTTTGCGCAGATCTTCAACCCGCCAGATATTCTTTAGGGTCTTGAACATTAAATCACCTCGGTTGTACCGCCGGCAGCCTCGATTTTCTCTACCGCAGATTGAGAAAACTTATTAGCTTTAACAGTCAGCTTCACAGTGACTTCACCGTTACCCAGGATTTTGATTCCGGATTTAGCGTTTTTAACAACGCCATTCGTCATCAAGAATTCTGGAGTTACTTCAGTACCCGCAGGCAAACTGTTCAGGTCTTCGATATTAACAACTGCATATTCTTTGCGAGTTGGGTTTACGAAACCGCGTTTCGGCAAGCGACGATACAGTGGATTTTGTCCACCTTCGAAGCCTGGACGAACACCACCGCCAGAACGAGCGTTTTGTCCTTTATGACCGCGACCTGATGTTTTACCCGTACCACTACTTGGACCGCGACCAACACGTTTGCGTTCTTTACGCGATCCAGGAGATGGTGAAAGCTCATGTAACTTCATCGTTCGTTGCACCTCCTTAAAGATTTGTGGGATTATTCCCGTTTATTAAGCTTCTACTTCTTTAACAGATACCAAGTGACTCACTTTGTTAATCATACCACGGATGGCTGGATTATCGTTTTGAATCACTTTGCTGTTGATTTTGCGCAAACCCAATGTTTTCACAGTTGTTCTTTGCGTCTCCGGACGTCCGATCAAGCTGCGGACGAGGGTAATTTCTAATTTAGCCATGAGAATTCCCTCCTAACCCAGAAGCTCTTCGACGGATTTTCCGCGCAGTTTAGCCACGTCTTCAGCACGCTTCAAACGGGACAAACCTTCCAAAGTCGCATTGACCATGTTCATGGAATTCGAAGAACCCAGAGATTTTGTCAAAATGTCACCCACACCAGCAAGTTCGAGAACCGCACGTACAGGACCACCAGCGATAACACCAGTACCTTCAGATGCTGGCTTCAGCAGAACGCGTCCTGCGCCGAACTTACCTGTTACCAAGTGAGGAATCGAAGTTCCTACGAGTGGAACGTGTACAAGGTTTTTCTTAGCATCTTCAATACCTTTGCGAATTGCATCAGGTACTTCGCCCGCTTTACCGATACCCGCTCCAACCCAGCCGTTGCCGTCGCCGACTACAACCAGTGCGCTAAAGCTGAAACGGCGTCCGCCTTTTACTACTTTAGCTACGCGATTAATGTTTACTACTCTTTCAGACAGTTCCAAAGTATTCGGATCTACACGCAAGTCGTTAACCTCCTTTTGAAAAATATCTTAAAACTCAAGTCCTGCTTCACGAGCCGCTTCAGCCAATGCTGCGATACGACCATGGTACAGATATCCGCTACGGTCAAATACGATGTTGGAAACACCTTTGTCTTTCGCACGTTTAGCAACGAGTTCGCCAACTTTGCGAGCAGATTCAACAGATGCACCGTTTTTGATGTCGCCGCTCAATTCTTTGTCTACAGTAGACGCGGAAGCGATCGTTACACCAGCTACATCATCGATGATTTGAGCGTACATATGTTTACCAGAACGGAATACGTTCAAACGAGGACGTGCTGCCGTTCCTTGGATTTTTTTACGAACGCGCAAGTGTCTTTTCAGACGAGCCTTGTTTTTATCCTGTTTCGTAATCATCTCAGGGATTCACTCCTTTCAGGTTACCTCGCTGGCTTCAAACCGGAAGCCACGGGGTATATTAGAAACACACGAAGCAAGCAAGCCGAAAGCCGCGAAAAGGCGGTAAGAGAAATCTTATTTCTTCTTACCGGCTTTACCTTCCTTACGGATGATACGCTCGCCTTCATATTTGATACCTTTACCTTTGTACGGCTCAGGTTCACGAACGGAACGAATTTTAGCAGCGTAAGCACCTACGCGCTCTTTATCGATACCGCGAACGATGATTTTAGTGTTCGAAGGTACTTCGAACTCAATTCCCGCTTCCGGTGTAATTTCAACCGGGTGAGAGTATCCAACGTTCAGAACGATTTTATCTCCGGATTTGCTTGCACGATATCCGACCCCAACCAGCTCCAGAGATTTTGCGAATCCTTCAGTTACGCCGCTCACCATATTGCTGACAACGCTGCGTGTTGTACCGTGCAAAGAACGGTGAGTTTTGTTATCGGAAGGACGCACAACTGTAATTTCGTTGTTTTCAACTGTAACCTTCATGTCTTTATGAAGCTCACGAGTCAAAGTTCCTTTTGGTCCTTTTACCGTAATAACGGAATTGTCCAAAGTGATGTCTACACCACTTGGTACTGTAATTGGTTTGCGACCAATACGAGACATGTGTTGCACCTCCTATCTTGTGACGTTATATTACCAAACGTAGCAAACGACTTCTCCGCCGGATTTTGCTTGACGAGCTTCTTTGTCCGTCATAACACCTTTGGATGTCGAGATGATCGCGATACCCAGGCCGCCAAGTACACGAGGTACTTCATTGCTTTTCGTGTAAACACGAAGACCAGGTTTACTGATTCTTTTCAGACCAGTGATAACGCGCTCGTTATTTTGACCGTATTTCAAGAAAACACGGATAATCCCTTGTTTGTTATCTTCGATAAATTCAGCGTCACGGATGAAACCTTCACGCTTCAAGATATCGGCGATTTGTTTTTTCATTGTCGAAGCAGGCATTTCTACCGTTTCGTGACGAACTGTGTTCGCGTTACGAATACGAGTAAGCATATCTGCAATTGGATCAGACATAGTCATTGTGAGTTAACCTCCTTCCCGTTCAGGACTTTTTACCAGCTTGCTTTTTTCACGCCAGGGATCTGGCCTTTATAAGCTAATTCACGGAAGCAAATTCTGCAAATTTTGAACTTTTGCAGTACCGAATGTGGACGACCGCAACGCTCGCAGCGTGTATAAGCACGTACTTTAAACTTTGGTGTACGTTGTTGTTTAACTTTCATCGAAGTTTTTGCCACTTTAGCCTGACACCTCCTAAATAATTTCGGAGAAAAGGGAGTCTTTCCAGACACCCGGAACGTTTATGCCAACATTATTTAACGAAAGGCATTCCCAGTTGCGTGAGCAACTCGCGGGACTCTTCGTCTGTTTTCGCCGTTGTTACGATGACAATATCCATACCGCGGACTTTGTCTACTTTATCATACTCGATCTCTGGGAAGATCAATTGCTCTTTCAGACCCAGAGTGTAGTTACCGCGACCATCGAACGCTTTGCTCGATACACCACGGAAGTCACGTACACGTGGAAGTGTAACGTTGAACAATTTATCGAGGAAGTAGTACATACGCTCGCCGCGCAATGTTACTTTCACACCGATAGGCATGTTCTCACGCAGTTTGAAACCTGCGATAGATTTTTTCGCACGAGTGATTACAGGTTTTTGACCTGCGATCAGTTGCAAATCGTTTACTGCGGAATCCAACACTTTGGAGTTTTGGACAGCGTCGCCCACACCCATGTTGATAACGATTTTCTCGATTTTCGGCACTTGCATTACCGTTGTATAGTTAAACTTCTGCATCAAAGCAGGAGCGATTTCTTGCAGGTAACGTTCTTTCATTCTTGATGCCATGAATCATAGCCCTCCTTTCTCATTCGGTTCAATTAGTCGATAATTTCTCCGGAACGTTTTGCAACGCGCACTTTCTTACCGTTATCCAACACTTTGTAACCGATACGGGTTACTTTTCCGCTCTTTGGATCGATGTGCATCACGTTGGAAACGTGAATCGGAGCTTCCTTCTCGATAATGCCGCCTTGCGGGTTTTGCTGGTTAGGCTTCTGGTGTTTTTTCACCATGTTAACACCTTCCACAAGGACGCGGTTTTCACGAGGATAAGCAGCGATGACACGGCCTTTTTTGCCTTTGTCTTTACCGCTGATCACCATAACCGTATCTTCCTTTTTAACGTGAAGTTTGTTGTTATGGGATTCCAGAACTTTTTTCACTCTTGGCATTTCGTACACCTCCTGTTTCTAAACATCACGAGCATAATCTATTAGATAACCTCTGGGGCCAAGGAAACGATTTTCATGAAGTCTTTCTCGCGAAGTTCACGAGCAACAGGTCCGAAAATACGTGTTCCACGTGGGCTTCTGTCGTCTTTTACAACAACAGCTGCATTTTCATCAAAACCGATGTAGGAACCGTCTTTACGACGTACAGAACGTTTCGTACGAACGACAACCGCTCTTACTACATCACCTTTTTTGACAACGCCGCCTGGTGTTGCTTGTTTTACAGAACAAACGATCAGATCACCGATTTGTGCTGTACGACGTCCCGTTCCGCCCAGTACGCGAATACACATCAGTTCCTTCGCACCGGAGTTGTCGGCTACAGCCAAACGTGTAAATGGTTGAATCATTTAGAATTCCTCCTTTCAGCTATGCTGCTAATGCATTAGATGATAACCGCTTTTTCTACGACTTCAGCAAGTCTCCAGCGTTTATCTTTCGAAAGCGGACGAGTCTCCATGATTTTCACCGTGTCACCGATTTTCGCAGTGTTTTCTTCGTCATGCGCTTTGAATTTTTTAGTGTACTTGATACGTTTATGGTACAAGTCGTGTTTTTTGTAGGTTTCTACAGCAACAACGATCGTTTTGTCCATTTTATCGCTGACCACTTTACCGATTTGCACTTTACGTGCGTTACGTTCTTCGCTCATTGTTGGCCTCCTTCCTGATTACGGACGGAATATATCCGACCTCTGATTAACCGATTCCCAGTTCTCTTTCACGGATGATGGTTTTAGCACGAGCTATTTCTTTCCGCACATCACGGATTCGAGTCGGGTTATCCAGCTGACCGGTAGCGAGTTGAAAGCGGAGGTTAAAGAGTTCTTCTTTAAATCCGGCAATCTTTTGCTCGATTTCAGCAGAGGTTAGGTTGCGAAATTCACTAGCTTTCATTTGCTTCACCACCCAATTCTTCACGTTTCACGAACTTCGTTTTGATTGGCAGTTTGTGAGCGGCAAGACGCATTGCTTCGCGAGCAATATCCTCCGGTACACCAGCAAGTTCAAACATGATCTTACCTGGTTTCACTACTGCAACCCATTTTTCTACGTTACCTTTACCGCTACCCATCCGAACCTCGAGAGGCTTTTGAGTGATTGGTTTGTCAGGGAAAATTTTGATCCAGACTTTACCACCACGTTTGATGTAACGAGTCATCGCGATACGAGCCGCTTCGATCTGACGGTTCGTAATCCAAGCCGGTTCCGTAGCTTGCAGACCGTATTCGCCAAAGTTCAGTGTAGTTCCGCCTTTAGCTTGGCCTTTCATATGTCCGCGTTGTTGCTTACGGTGTTTTACGCGTTTTGGTACCAACATGATTAGTTGCCTCCTTCCTTAACAGCTTGTTTCTTAGCCGTAGGAAGAACCTCTCCACGATAGATCCATACTTTTACGCCGATACGTCCGTAAGTTGTATGTGCCTCTGCTGTACCATAGTCGATATCAGCACGCAGTGTGTGCAGTGGAACAGTTCCTTCGCTGTAGCCTTCAGAACGTGCAATCTCAGCACCGCCAAGACGTCCGCCTACTTGAGTTTTAATACCTTTAGCACCGGAGCGCATAGTTCTTTGAATAGCTTGTTTCAACGCACGACGGAAAGAAACACGACGTTCCAATTGTTGTGCAATGCTTTCTGCTACCAGGATTGCGTCCAGGTCTTGGTTTTTAATTTCAGAGATGTTGATGTGTACTTTTTTACCGCCAGCAATTTTCGTAATTTGGTTACGAAGATTTTCAACTTCAGATCCACCTTTACCGATTACCATACCTGGTTTCGCAGTGTGAATCGTTACGTTTACGCGGTTAGCTGCTCTCTCAATTTCTACACGAGATACAGCGGAGTCTTTCAATTTATTTTTGAGGAATTCACGAATTTTCACGTCTTCCATCAAAAGATCACCGAAGTCTTTGCCTGCATACCATTTAGACTCCCAGTCACGGATAACTCCGACACGAAGTCCGACTGGATTTACCTTTTGGCCCACACGTTTTCCCTCCTTCTACTTTTCAGATACCACCAAAGTGATGTGGCTAGTACGTTTGTTAATACGACTTGCACGTCCCATTGCACGAGGGCGGAAACGTTTCATCGTTGGTCCTTGGTTTACGTATACTTGCGAGATCACCAAGTTATTAACATCCAAAGAATAGTTATGTTCCGCATTCGCAATAGCGGAGTTAAGCAACTTCTCAACAACTGGAGAAGCGGATTTCGGAGTGTGACGGAGAATGGCAACCGCCTCACCTACTTGCTTGCCGCGAATCAAGTCAACAACGAGTTGAACTTTACGAGGAGCAATCCGGATAAACTTAGCATGTGCTTTTGCTTCCATTGTGTAACCTCCTCTCAAACATTAGAGATGTTCATTTATCTTCTTGTTTTCTTGTCATCATCAGTATGGCCTTTGTACGTACGGGTTGGAGCGAACTCACCCAGTTTGTGTCCGACCATGTCCTCAGTTACATACACTGGCACGTGTTTACGACCGTCGTAAACGCCAAATGTGTGTCCGATGAATTGTGGGAAAATTGTAGAACGACGGGACCAGGTTTTGATAACATTCTTCTTGCCTGATGCTTCCATCTCTTCTACCTTCTTGAGCATGTAGCCATCAATGAATGGCCCTTTTTTCAAACTGCGACTCATGTGGAGATCCTCCCTTCAAACATAGCTTTTATGCATCCGCAGATGCCTCACGAAGTTATGCACAGTGTGTATTACTTCGTGCGGCGACGGATGATGTATTTATCAGAAGCTTTATTTTTCTTACGCGTTTTGTAACCAAGAGTAGGTTTACCCCATGGTGACATTGGCGATTTACGTCCGATAGGAGCACGACCTTCACCACCACCGTGAGGGTGATCGTTAGGGTTCATTACCACACCACGAACCTCAGGACGTTGACCCAACCAACGGCTACGACCGGCTTTACCGATTTTGATGAGCTCGTGGTCTTGGTTACCAACAGATCCGATTGTTGCGCGGCAAACTTTCAGAATACGACGAACTTCTCCGGAAGAGAGACGAACGGAAACGTATTTTTCTTCTTTACCAAGCAATTGAGCTTCTGTACCAGCTGCACGAACCAATTGTCCGCCTTTACCTGGTTTCAACTCGATGTTGTGGATAACGGTACCTACTGGAATGTTTTCGAGTGGCAGTGCGTTACCGATTTTGATGTCTGCGTCAGGACCGGAGAATACTTGATCTCCAACTTTCAGACCTTTAGGAGCGATGATGTAACGTTTCTCACCATCAGCATAGTGAATCAATGCAATGTTGGAAGTACGGTTCGGGTCATACTCGATTGTAGCAACGCGGCCCGGTATTCCATCTTTAGTACGTTTGAAGTCGATGATACGGTATTTACGTTTATGTCCACCACCGTGGTGACGAACTGTAATTTTACCTTGATTGTTGCGGCCTGCTTGTTTGCTCAGCGGGGCCAACAACGATTTCTCCGGCTTATCTGTGGTGATTTCCTCAAATGTAGAAACGGACATGTTCCGTCTTGCCGGGGATGTTGGTTTATACTTTTTGATTGGCACTAGTTTTCCCTCCTTACTTCAAAAATTTCAATTATACAGTTTCAAAGAACTCAAGCGCTTTGCTGTCTTGTGTCAGCGTCACAAAAGCTTTTTTCCATTCGCTTGTATATCCGGAATAACGACCGTACCGTTTCGGTTTAGCTGGAACACGAAGAGTGTTCACGTTTTTCACTTTTACGCCGAAAATAGCTTCAACCGCTTTTTTGATCTCGGTTTTGTTTGCACGGATATCGACTTCAAATACATATTTCAAGTCGTTCATCATGTCAGCAGTACGTTCCGTAATAATCGGACGTTTAACAATATCACGAGGATCCTTCATTACGCGAGCACCTCCTCTACCTTCTGAACTGCTTCTTTCGTAATGATCAGTTTGTCGTGCCCAAGCACGTCAAGAACATTAATGCCGTCAGCAGCTACGAATTTCACGCCAGGAATATTCCGTGCGGAAAGAGCTACATTATCATCATAGCTAGGTGCTACGATCAAAGCTTTGCGACCTACTTTGAGGTTATTCAAGATAGCTGCAAATTCTTTAGTTTTAGGAGCGCTCAGAGTCAGAGCATCCAAAACGATAATGTCATTGTCTTGCACTTTGGAAGAAAGTGCTGATTTGATCGCCAGACGGCGAACTTTCTTAGGCAGTTTGTACGCATAGCTCCGTGGAGTCGGACCAAATACGATACCGCCGCCTTTCCATTGTGGAGAACGAATCGAACCTTGACGAGCGCGACCTGTACCTTTTTGTTTCCAAGGCTTACGTCCACCGCCACGTACTTCAGAACGTCCTTTTACTTTGTGGGTACCTTGACGAAGGGAAGCGCGTTGCATAAGAACTGCATCGTACAGAACGTGTTGATTCGGCTCAATTCCGAATACAGCATCATTCAGTTCAACTTCACCTACTTGGCTACCATCTACATTGTAAACTGATACTTTTGGCATTTTGTGTTCCTCCTTTCTTCAGTGGTTATTTTTTCACCGTTTCTTTAACTTTTACAAGGCTGTTTTTCGCACCAGGGATGGAACCTTTAACAAGGATAACGTTACGCTCAGCGTCTACTTTTACAACTTCAAGACGTTGGATTGTAACTGTTTCATGTCCCATGTGTCCTGGCAAGTGTTTGCCTTTAGGAACGCGGTTAGCTTGGATCGAACCCATCGAACCCGGGCCACGGTGGTAACGCGAACCGTGAGACATAGGTCCAGTGCTTTGTCCCCAACGTTTGATTACGCCGGCAAAACCTTTACCTTTAGAAATACCCGTTACGTCAACGAATTCGCCTTCAGCGAAAATGTCAGCTTTCAGTTCTTGGCCAACTTCATATTCCGCGATGTTGATGCCGCGAAGCTCACGAACGTAGCGCTTAGGTGCAGTATTCGCTTTTTTAGCGTGTCCTGCTTCTGGCTTGTTAGCATTTTTCTCTTTCTTATCGGAGAAACCGATTTGAACTGCTTCGTAGCCATCGTTCTCAAGATCTTTCTTTTGCAAAACAACACAAGGGCCTGCTTCGATAACCGTTACTGGAACTACGTTACCTTCAGCGGTAAACACTTGAGTCATTCCAAGTTTTTTTCCTAAGATACCTTTCATGTTGACACCTCTTTTCCTTTATACGTGGTCTTGTTTGTTGCTATATATTACAGTTTGATTTCGATATCTACACCGGACGGCAGATCCAAGCGCATCAAGGCATCCACAGTTTGTGGAGTCGGGTTAACGATGTCGATCAAACGCTTGTGAGTGCGTTGCTCGAATTGCTCCCGAGAATCCTTGTACTTGTGCACCGCACGAAGAATAGTAATGATTTGTTTTTCAGTAGGAAGCGGAATCGGACCGGATACACCAGCACCGGAACGTTTTGCTGTTTCAACAATTTTCTCCGCGGATTGATCAAGAATTCTGTGGTCGTAAGCTTTCAAACGAATACGAATTTTTTGCTTTGCCATTTTAGTCCCTCCTTCTATCGCCCAATTTTTTATCGGACATACTCCGTGAAAATTTTCTGACCACTCTCCCATGGCAAAGGGGCCGGGTGTGTCAGTAACCTCTCACATCATCGCAACGTCACAAGAACAACATTCATTATTATATAGAAAAGATGGGCGTATTGCAAGCATATTTAAAAAAAACATATAAACAAATCTTTTCTAATGAAAAGACACTGTTTAGTACGAAGTTTTTTGAAATATCCAGGCTGCCTAGCCTATCAATCTATAAAATGAATTTTGTCCATTTTAGATGACGCAGGTTCCGAAACGTTGACATAATAAAAGAGTTCTTTATCCGATGTCGGATAAAGAACTCTTCCGAAGCTTCGTTACAATACAATGTTACTCGTTCCAGTACACTGTTGCTTATAGATAATTGGCTATAGCCAAATTATTTTTGAATTGTTGCTACGGAACCCGCACCAACTGTACGTCCACCTTCACGAATAGAGAACTTAGTTCCTTCTTCGATCGCGATTGGAGAGATCAGTTGAACAGTAACCGTGATGTTGTCACCAGGCATTACCATTTCAGTACCTTCTGGCAAGTTGATGATACCAGTTACGTCAGTTGTACGGAAGTAGAACTGTGGACGGTATCCAGTGAAGAAAGGCTTGTGACGGCCACCCTCTTCTTTAGTCAAAACGTAGATTTGTGCAGTGAATTCTGTGTGTGGTTTAACAGATGCTGGTTTAGCAAGTACTTGACCACGCTCGATTTGAGTACGGTCAACACCACGCAGCAACGCACCGATGTTGTCACCCGCTTGTGCGGAATCCAACAATTTACGGAACATTTCAACGCCCGTAACTACGGATTTTTTAGTTTCTTCTACGATACCAACGATCTCAACCTCTTCGCCGACTTTAACAGTACCACGCTCTACACGACCTGTAGCAACGGTACCACGACCAGTGATAGAGAACACGTCCTCGACAGGCATCAAGAAAGGCTTGTCAGTTTGACGCTCAGGCAGTGGGATGTAAGTGTCGATTTCTTTGAACATCTCAACGATTTTTTGAGCCCACTCACCATCAGGGTTTTGCAGAGCTTCACGAGCGGAACCACGAGTGATTGGAGTGTCATCACCTGGGAACTCGTATTCGTTCAGAAGGTCGCGAACTTCCATCTCAACCAATTCAAGCAACTCTTCGTCTTCAACCATATCACATTTGTTCAAGAAAACAACGATGTATGGTACGCCTACTTGACGGGAGAGCAGGATGTGCTCACGAGTTTGTGGCATTGGGCCGTCAGCTGCGGATACAACCAGGATTGCTCCGTCCATTTGTGCCGCGCCAGTGATCATGTTTTTAACATAGTCGGCGTGACCTGGGCAGTCTACGTGAGCGTAGTGACGAGTGTCAGTTTCGTACTCAACGTGTGCTGTGGAGATTGTGATACCGCGCTCGCGCTCTTCTGGAGCTTTGTCGATTTGGTCGAATGCTACAGCAGCACCACCGTAAGTTTTGGACAATACAGTTGTGATTGCAGCAGTCAGAGTTGTTTTACCATGGTCGACGTGACCAATAGTACCAATGTTAACGTGTGGTTTAGTACGTTCGTATTTAGCCTTTGCCATTTGAACGTGGCCTCCTTAGAATTTATAATTTTATGTTTTCACCGAATGCGGTGCTTCAAACTAGGTTTCAAGCACAAGCATTCAGTGTGAGAAAACTACTCGGTGCCTTTTGTTTTGGCAACGATCTCTTCAGCGATGCTCTTAGGAACTTCTTCATAGTGGGAGAGTTCCATGGAGAATACGCCGCGTCCTTGAGTACCGGAACGAAGAGTTGTAGAGTAACCAAACATTTCAGAAAGAGGTACCTTAGCACGAATGATTTGAGCTCCACTACGGGAATCCATACCTTCGATGCGACCACGACGGGAGTTCAACATTCCCATTACGTCACCCATGTACTCTTCTGGAACAGTTACTTCTACTTTCATGATAGGCTCAAGCAAAACTGGACTACATTTGTCTTTTGCTGCTTTCAGCGCCATAGATCCGGCAATTTTAAATGCCATCTCGTTGGAATCGACATCATGGTAAGATCCGTCTACGATTGTAGCCTTAACGTCTACCAGCGGGAAGCCCGCGAGTACACCGTTTTTCATTTGCTCTTCAATCCCTGACAGTGCAGGTTGAATGTATTCTCTTGGTACCGAACCACCGACAATCTTGCTTTCGAACTGGCTGCCTGTACCTGGCTCGAGAGGTTCGAACTCAACCCATACGTGACCGTATTGACCACGACCACCGGATTGACGTACGAATTTACCTTCAACGCGCGCTGGAGCACGGAATGTTTCACGGTAAGCTACTTGTGGTTTACCCACAGTAGTTTCAACCTTGAACTCACGACGCATACGGTCGATGATGATATCAAGGTGAAGCTCACCCATACCTGCCAAGATGGTTTGGCCAGTTTCTTCGTCAGTATGAGCGCGAAGAGTTGGATCCTCTTCGGTCAATTTGCCGAGAGCCACACCCATTTTATCTTGGTCAGCTTTGGTTTTAGGTTCAACAGCGATTTCGATTACCGGATCAGGGAAGTTCATCGATTCCAGGATAACCGGGTGTTTCTCATCACATAGTGTATCACCTGTACCTGTATCTTTCAAACCAACAGCTGCTGCGATATCACCGGAGTAAACTTCAGTGATTTCTTGACGGCTGTTTGCGTGCATTTGAAGGATACGACCGATACGCTCACGTTTGTTTTTAGTTGCATTCAATACATAAGAACCGGATTGAAGTACACCGGAATATACGCGGAAGAATGTCAATTTACCAACGTAAGGGTCAGTCATGATTTTGAAGGCCAATGCAGAGAATGGCTCTTCATCGGAAGACTTACGAACTGCCTCAGTTCCATCTTCAAGATGTCCAGTGATAGAAGGAACATCAGTTGGAGCTGGCAAGTAGTCGATAACAGCATCCAACATCAGTTGAACACCTTTGTTGCGGTATGAGGAACCACAGATAACCGGGAAGATTTTAACCTCTACTACACCTTTACGGAGAGCGGCTTTGATCTCATCAATAGAGATTTCTTCGCCTTCCAGGTATTTCATTGTCAATTCTTCGTCGAGTTCTGCAACACGCTCAATTAATTCGTTGCGAAGTTCTTCAACCTGTTCAACGAATTCCGCAGGAATATCAGTTTCTTCGATATCTTGTCCCAGGTCATCTTTGTACATATGAGCCCGTTGTGCAACGATATCAATGATACCTTTGAAATCATTTTCAGCGCCGATTGGAAGCTGAATCGCAACAGCGTTCGCTTGAAGGCGATCACGCATGTCGGATACAACGTTCAGGAAGTCAGCACCGATGATATCCATTTTGTTTACATATGCGATACGAGGTACGCCGTACTTGTCAGCCTGTCTCCATACAGTTTCAGACTGAGGCTCAACGCCTTCTTTCGCACTGAATACACCTACTGCTCCGTCCAATACACGAAGGGAACGTTCAACTTCAACAGTGAAGTCAACGTGTCCCGGGGTATCAATGATATTTACGCGGTGACCTTTCCAAGCAGCGGTAGTCGCAGCGGAAGTGATTGTAATCCCGCGCTCCTGTTCCTGTTCCATCCAGTCCATTGTCGCAGCGCCTTCGTGAACTTCACCGATTTTGTGCGTACGTCCTGTGTAAAACAAGATCCGCTCAGTTGTCGTGGTTTTACCCGCATCAATATGAGCCATGATCCCGATATTACGTGTATTTTTCAAGGAGAACTCTCTAGCCATGAAATGGGTCTCCCTTCAAAATTGAAGTTTTTTATTGTGAACTGAATCCTACCAACGGTAGTGAGCAAACGCTTTATTCGCTTCAGCCATTTTGTGTGTGTCTTCGCGTTTCTTAACGGAAGCGCCTGTGTTGTTGGAAGCGTCGATGATCTCAGCCGCCAAACGCTCTTCCATTGTTTTCTCACCGCGGTTGCGGGAGTAGTTCACGAGCCAACGTAATCCCAAAGAAGTACGTCTCTCTGGTTTTACCTCGATTGGTACTTGGTAGTTGGCACCGCCGACACGGCGAGCTTTAACTTCCAGGACTGGCATGATATTCTTGATTGCTGCTTCAAATACTTCCATCGGGTCATTACCCGTACGTTCTTGAATCAACTTGAACGCATTATACAGAATACTTTGAGCAACACCGCGTTTTCCGTCGAGCATGATGCGGTTGATCAAACGAGTAACCAACTTGGAGTTGTATACCGGATCTGGCAACACGTCTCTTTTCGTAACTGGACCTTTGCGTGGCATGGATATCCCCCTTTCTTTCTTGTTCAGCAGACCCTGTACCTTCCAGACCTAAGCCAGAAGGCTATCAGGCTACCTGCTTATAGTGATTTAGGCTTTTTTAGCTTTTGGACGTTTCGCGCCGTATTTAGAACGAGCTTGCATACGGTTGTTAACACCTGCAGTATCGAGTGCTCCACGAACGATGTGATAACGAACCCCTGCAAGGTCTTTTACTTTACCTCCACGGATCAATACCACACTGTGCTCTTGAAGGTTATGTCCGATTCCCGGGATATAAGCAGTAACCTCGAGACGGTTCGTCAAACGAACACGGGCATATTTACGAAGTGCAGAGTTCGGTTTACGAGGAGTCATTGTACCTACACGAGTGCAGACACCACGTTTTTGTGGGGCACTGATGTTAGTGGATTCACGTTTCAAAGCGTTGAACCCTTTTTGCAAAGCTGGTGATTTAGACTTTTCAACTTTTGCTTGACGTCCTTTACGAACCAGTTGATTAATAGTTGGCATGTGATTGCCACCCCCTTCCTCAATTATTCATGTTTCTTTATAAACCTTATACGCTAAGCCCACAGACCCAGGCGGTTCATAAAAAGACAAATGAAAAGTTTTTGCCTTGGAGAATCCATTAAATGTTCTCGGACAAAAACGTTCCTTACCCTATCATTTTACGACAGCAGCCATTGCTGCCCCCACTCCAATCCCGCAAGCTTTGCCGAGATTTTTCATTGTGTCCACTTTTGTGTACTTTACATTGTGCTGTTCACACAAGGCAATGATTTTGGAAGTGAGCTGCGGATCACTATCTTCTGCGACATAGACTTCAGAAGCCATTCCTGTCTGCACAGTCCGCATGGTCTGTTTGGTACCAATCTTGACATGAGCATCTTGCAAGCCTTTTTCATTAGACATCATACATTCCTCCGAATAGGACCATTTACAATCAGCTGCCCACGCACCTTTGATATATTAGCATCTAGCGCAAGCAATGTCAATGCTAATCCTAAAAGATTTTAAAAAGTTTGTGTATGCCAGGGTTACTCCACCAGTTTGACACTAGCGAAGCGCCCAGACATACACATCCTTAATCATTTCAGATCAAAAGAGTCGATGTTAGTCTACCGAAACTGGTTCCAGTTCTTCTACCGAAGATTGGCCATCCTCCGGCTCAGCAAACTTGATACTGCGATACCGGTTCATACCCGTACCTGCAGGAATCAATTTACCGATGATAACATTTTCCTTCAGACCCAGCAATTGGTCTACTTTACCTTTGATCGCTGCATCTGTCAATACACGTGTCGTTTCTTGGAACGATGCCGCAGAGAGGAAGGAGTCTGTTTCAAGGGATGCTTTTGTAATACCAAGCAGGATTGGTTTAGCAACCGCTGGCTCTTTATCACTAAGAATCGCAATTTTGTTGGCTCTTTCGTACTCATACGTATCAACAAATGATCCTGGCAGCAGCGTTGTATCTCCCGCATCCACGATACGGATTTTACGCAGCATCTGACGAATCATAACTTCAACGTGTTTGTCATTGATTTCTACACCCTGGTTACGGTATACGCGCTGTACTTCCTGCAAAATGTAGTTCTGTACGCCGCGTACGCCTTTGATGCGCAGCATTTCTTTTGGATCAATAGAACCGTCTGTCAGTTCGTCACCCGCTTCAATTTCCATGCCTTCGCTTACGCGTACACGGGAACCGTAAGTAACGGAGTACACTTTGGATTCTGCTTCACCTTGAATTTCGATTTCACGACGGTCTTTCGCTTCGCGAATTTCTTTAACCACACCATCAATCTCACTGATTGTCGCTTGACCCTTAGGATTACGAGCCTCAAAGAGCTCCTGAATACGCGGCAAACCTTGCGTGATATCGTCCCCGGCTACACCACCGGTATGGAACGTACGCATCGTCAGCTGTGTTCCCGGCTCACCAATGGATTGTGCTGCAATGATACCAACTGCTTCGCCGATCTCCACGTGTTTACCTGTCGCAAGGTTGCGACCATAACACTTCTTGCAGACACCATGGCTTGCACGGCAACTGAGAACGGAGCGGATTTGCAATTTGGTCACGCCAGCTTTGATAATCGCTTCTGCTTTGTCAGAATCGATCAGTTCATTGCGGCCAGCGATAATTTCTTTTGTTTCCGGATGACGAACAGTCTCGAAGCAATATCTGCCTTCAATACGGTCGTAGAGATCCTCAATAACCTCTTTACCATCCTGGATACGGCTAACGGTAAAGCCTTTATCTGTACCACAATCGTCCTCGCGCACGATTACGTCTTGGGCAACGTCTACGAGACGACGAGTCAGGTAACCTGAGTCGGCCGTACGCAGGGCTGTATCCGCGAGACCTTTACGCGCACCGTGAGTGGAAATAAAGTACTCGAGTACTGTCAGACCTTCACGGAAGTTCGATTTGATTGGGAGTTCGATAATTCGACCAGACGGGTTGGCCATCAGACCACGCATACCGCCCAATTGAGTGATTTGTGATTTGTTACCCCGGGCTTTGGAGTCAACCATCATCATGATCGAGTTGTAACGATCCATGGATTTCATCAGGATGTCCGTGATGTCATCTTTGGATTTTGACCAGATATCAATGATGCGGTCATAGCGCTCTTCATTCGTAATCAGACCACGACGGTATTGATTCGTAACGATTTGTGCTTTCTCCTCGGACTGTTTCAGAATCTCTGTTTTCTCATCTGGAACGACAACGTCAGCCACGGCTACAGTAATACCTGCTCGTGTAGAGTATGTGAACCCGAGCTGTTTGATTTTATCGAGAATAACCGCCGTTTCGGTTGTGTGATAAATTTCAAAGCAGCGTGCGATGATGGAACCCAGATATTCTTTGCCGACACCGCCTGCTTGAGGAGCATTCATGATTGCTTCTCTCAGGTCAGCCCCTTTTTCATATACAAAGAAGTGATCAGCAGTACCTTGATACAGGTTTGCACGAGTCGCGTCATTGATATAAGGGAAGCTTGCAGGGAAAATTTCGTTAAAGATAATTTTACCCACTGTTGTTAACAGCATGCCTTTTTGCTGCTCTTCCGTGAAACTTGTTTTACCAAGTGCCTTAACCGGAATAGCTACACGTGCATGCAGTCCAGCAGTACCCCGTTGGTATGCTGAAACAGCCTCATTGACCGTACGCAGAACCATACCTGTACCCTTCTCTTCCTTGTTGTCCATGGTCAGATAGTAAGAACCAAGAACCATATCCTGAGAAGGAGTTACAACCGGTTTACCGTCTTTCGGGTTCAAAATGTTGCCTGATGCCAGCATCAGGATACGTGCTTCCGCTTGAGCTTCAGCAGACAACGGAACGTGCACAGCCATTTGGTCACCGTCAAAGTCGGCATTGTACGCCGTACATACGAGCGGGTGAAGACGAATCGCTTTACCTTCAACCAGGATCGGTTCGAACGCCTGAATCCCGAGACGGTGAAGCGTAGGGGCACGGTTCAGAAGAACCGGATGCTCCTTGATGACTTCTTCAAGAACATCCCATACTTCAGGACTTACACGCTCAACTTTACGTTTTGCGCTCTTGATATTGTGGGCAAGCCCTTTATTCACAAGCTCTTTCATAACAAAAGGCTTGAACAGCTCAAGTGCCATATCTTTTGGCAGACCACACTGATACATTTTCAGGTAAGGTCCGACAACGATAACGGAACGACCGGAGTAGTCAACACGTTTACCGAGCAAGTTTTGACGGAAACGACCTTGTTTACCTTTCAGCATGTGGCTGAGAGATTTCAAAGGACGGTTACCCGGACCTGTAACAGGACGTCCACGACGACCGTTATCAATCAAAGCGTCAACCGCTTCTTGCAGCATCCGTTTTTCATTTTGCACGATAATATCTGGCGCGCCCAGGTCAAGCAGACGTTTCAGACGGTTATTCCGGTTAATTACACGGCGATACAGATCATTCAAGTCAGACGTAGCGAAACGTCCACCATCCAGCTGTACCATCGGACGAAGCTCCGGCGGAATGACAGGAAGCACATCCATGATCATCCACTCTGGGTTATTGCCAGAGTTACGGAAAGCTTCAATCACTTCCAGACGTTTGATTGCACGGTTGCGGCGTTGTCCTTGTGCAGTGCGGAGCTCTTCCTTCAGGAACTCAAGCTCTTTCTCTACATCAAGGTCTTGAAGCAATTTTTTAACTGCTTCTGCACCCATGCCAGCTTGGAAGCCATAACCGTATTTTTCACGGTAGCTGCGGTATTCTTTTTCGGACAGCAGCTGTTTTTTCTCCAGTGGAGTTTCTCCTGGATCAGTTACAACATAAGATGCAAAATAAATGATCTCTTCGAGTGATCTCGGAGACATATCCAAAGCGAGCCCCATACGGCTCGGAATACCTTTGAAGTACCAGATATGCGATACCGGAGCAGCAAGCTCAATATGGCCCATCCGTTCACGACGGACTTTCGCACGTGTTACTTCAACGCCACAGCGGTCACAGACAACGCCTTTATAACGAACGCGTTTGTATTTACCGCAATGACATTCCCAGTCTTTTGTAGGGCCAAAAATCTTTTCGCAGAACAGCCCTTCTTTTTCCGGTTTCAACGTACGATAGTTGATCGTTTCCGGTTTTTTCACTTCTCCGCGGGACCAAGAACGAATTTTCTCTGGGGAAGCAAGCCCGATCTTCATGTATTCGAAATTGTTGACGTCCAACAAGGAGCAACCCTCCTTAACCAATTCCTGTAATCTAGGTTACGCCCGCTCCGGCCGAAGCCGGAGCAAAACGTGAGCCTGATGAAAAACGCCGGTCATCATGCGCCCGAAGCAATTATTCAGCTCCGACCTCTGCACCCTCAAGGTTGAGGCTGAGCTTATCGCTCGCAGCGTCATCTTCATCGTCCATTTCTTTCATTTCAATCTCTTGCTCATCTTCACTCAAAATCTTAACGTCCATACCCAAGCTTTGCAGCTCTTTGATCAATACTTTGAACGATTCAGGAACACCTGGCTCTGGCACATTCTCGCCTTTGACGATGGACTCGTACGTTTTCACCCGACCAACAACGTCATCGGATTTAACGGTCAAGATCTCTTGCAGAGTATAAGCGGCACCGTATGCTTCAAGCGCCCAAACCTCCATCTCCCCGAAACGCTGTCCACCGAATTGGGCTTTACCACCCAGCGGCTGTTGCGTAACAAGTGAGTAAGGACCTGTGGAACGGGCATGGATTTTATCGTCAACCATGTGTGCCAGCTTGATCATGTGCATGACACCTACGGTAACTTCACGTTCAAACTCTTCACCAGTACGTCCGTCATACAGCACAGTTTTACCATTACGCTGCATACCTGCTTCTTCCATCGTATCGAAGACGTCATACTCCTTCGCTCCGTCGAATACAGGTGTTGCTACGTGGATACCAAGCTGCATTGCGGCCATACCCAAGTGAACTTCGAGTACTTGACCGATGTTCATACGGGAAGGTACGCCCAGCGGGTTAAGAACGATTTGAACAGGTGTGCCGTCTGGCAGGAAAGGCATATCTTCTTCCGGCAAGATGCGGGCCACGACCCCTTTGTTACCGTGACGTCCCGCCATTTTATCACCCTCGGAGATTTTCCGTTTTTGGGCAATATAGACACGAACGAGCTGGTTCACACCTGGTGGCAGTTCATCTCCGTTTTCACGGGTAAATACTTTCACATCGACGACGATACCATCTGTACCGTGAGGCACACGCAGGGAAGTATCACGAACTTCACGTGCTTTCTCACCGAAGATCGCGTGCAAGAGACGTTCTTCTGCAGTCAGCTCTGTTACCCCTTTTGGTGTAACTTTACCAACGAGAATGTCGCCAGCTGCAATTTCAGCACCGATGCGGATAATACCGCGCTCATCCAGATTACGCAGCGCTTCTTCCCCAACGTTAGGGATATCGCGTGTGATCTCTTCAGGTCCGAGCTTGGTATCCCGAGCTTCCGACTCATATTCCTCGATATGGATAGATGTGTATACATCTTCTTTAACGAGTTTTTCGCTGAGCAGGATCGCATCCTCGTAGTTGTAACCTTCCCAAGTCATGAAGGCAACTACAACGTTACGTCCAAGTGCAAGCTCACCCATTTCCGTCGAAGGACCGTCAGCAAGGATGTCGCCAGCTTTGACAACAGCGCCTCTTTTCACGATTGGACGTTGGTTGATGCATGTTCCTTGGTTCGAACGCATAAATTTGTGTAATTTATATTTAACGATATCGCCTTTGACTTCCTGACCGTCTACCTCTTCTACACGACGAAGCCAGATCTCGTTCGCAGAGGAACGTTCAATAATTCCGTCATAATCGGCAACAATACATACACCGGAGTCTTTAGCTGCTTTGTGTTCCATACCTGTTCCTACAAGCGGAGCTTTAGGAATCAAGAGCGGAACCGCCTGCCGTTGCATGTTTGATCCCATGAGGGCACGGTTGGAGTCATCGTTCTCAAGGAACGGAATGAGCGCCGTAGCGACAGATACAACCTGTTTAGGCGATACGTCCATGTAGTCCACTCGATCACTCGGCATCGTAAGGATGTTATCCGACTGTTTGTTGTAACGTACAATGATCGCATCTTCAGCAAAGGTGTTATCTTCATTCAGCTTCGCATTCGCCTGAGCGATAACGTAGTTGTCCTCTTCATCTGCTGTCAGGTAATCGATTTGCTCGGTCACGACCCCAGTTTTCGGATCAACCCAACGATAAGGAGCCTCGATAAAGCCATATTCGTTCACGCGTGCAAAAGTAGACAAGGAGTTGATCAAACCGATGTTCGGTCCCTCTGGTGTCTCGATCGGACACATCCGGCCATAGTGGGATGGATGGACGTCACGGACTTCCATGCCGGCGCGCTCACGTGTCAAACCGCCCGGTCCGAGTGCGGACAGACGACGTTTATGCGTCAACTCACCCAGCGGGTTGGTTTGATCCATAAACTGTGACAGTTGGGAACTTCCAAAGAACTCTTTAATGGACGCGATGACTGGACGAATGTTGATCAAAGCCTGTGGTGTAATGACGTTAGCATCCTGGATGGACATTCTTTCACGAACCACACGCTCCATACGAGACAAACCGATACGGAACTGGTTCTGCAGAAGCTCACCTACGGAACGCAGACGACGGTTACCCAAATGATCGATATCATCCGTGCTACCGATGCCATGCAGCAAGTTCAGGAAGTAACTGATGGAAGAGATGATGTCGGCTGGCGTAATGTTTTTTACGGACTTGTCAATGTCACCATTGGCAATCAGCTTAACCACTTTACCATCTTCAATTGGTGAAAATACATCAATCGTTTGCATCGGGATATCATTGGCATCCAAAACGCCATTGCCTACATGATATGTGCGGAAACCAACGCTTTTCTCCAGGTAAGGCATGATTTCGTCGAGCAAACGACGGTCAACCATCTGACCTGCTTCTGCAATGATTTCACCCGTTTCAGCGTCGATGAGAGACTCAGCAAGGCGCTGATTAAACAAACGGTTTTTGATGTGCAGCTTTTTGTTGATTTTGTAACGACCTACGTTTGCGAGGTCATAACGTTTTGGATCAAAGAAACGTGCAACGAGCAAGCTCTTTGCGTTATCCAGCGTTGGCGGCTCACCCGGACGAAGACGCTCATAGATTTCAATGAGTGCTTTCTCCGTAGAGTCCGTGTTGTCTTTGTCCAGCGTGTTACGGATATATTCGTCATTACCGAGCAAATCCAGAATCTCAGCGTCTGTACCAAAACCAAGGGAACGCAGGAGAACCGTAACCGGAATTTTACGTGTACGGTCGATCCGGACATAAACAACGTCCTTCGCATCCATCTCCAGTTCCAGCCAAGCGCCGCGGTTAGGAATTACTGTAGCGGTATACGTTTTTTTGGCGTTCTTATCTACTTTTGTACTGAAGTAAACGCTAGGAGAGCGAACCAACTGGCTGACAATAACCCGTTCCGCACCATTAATAATGAATGTGCCGGTGCTGGTCATCAGCGGGAAATCTCCCATGAATACTTCCTGCTCTTTGACTTCTCCGGTTTCCTTATTAATGAGCCGGACTTTGACCCGAAGCGGTGCTGCATAAGTAACGTCACGCTCTTTCGCGTCATCTACTGTATACTTCGGTTCTCCGAGACTGTAATCGATAAATTCCAAAATCAAGTTGCCTGTGAAATCCTGGATCGGCGAGATATCCTGGAACATTTCGCGCAACCCTTCCTCCAAAAACCAGTCGTACGATTTTTGTTGGATTTCAATCAGGTTCGGAACTTCGAGTATCTCGTTAATTCGTGCATAACTGCGCCGAGTGCGTCGACCATATTGAACAAGATGTCCTGCCAACTTAAACTCACCCCTCAATGTCTACTCACTTTAAAAATTTCGTTGCGAACCTCTGTTTGTAACCTTATAATGGTACACATACAGAGCAAAGCAATGCACCCGCAAATAAAGAAAAGCCCTTATTCGAAATGTCGTTCGATAAAAGAGCAACTTTGATCGGCGGATGTCTTTCCAAATCATTCATATCCCCAGTTTGCCCAAAATGTACATATTATACGCCAAACATAGGCATAATAAGCCCGGTTCGGCGTAAAAAAGGTTGACATTTTCAGTTAGCTAAAGCCAAGTAGGGCATCTTAATACTGACATTTTACAACTATACCACGGCTTGAATTTCAAGTCAATAGTCCTATTGCAAAAAAAATGATCCCCTGCTTACTTTACAAATCCAAAAGAACCTCTGATAGATTTCACTACTCTTCCTTTACCGCTTTGAAGATCCGATAGCCTTTATCCTTTGTCACTTCTTCCACTCGTGAAAATAACGATTCCAGCTTCGCTTTCGCAGAAGGTGCACCTTGTTTCTTTTGAATGACAATCCATAACGCCCCGCCAACCTTCAAATGCCCATACGCCTGCTCAAAGATCGTGTGAACCGTTTCTTTGCCTGCTCGTATAGGCGGATTAGTCAGAATCACGTCGAAATCCCGCCGCTTCACTTCAGTTAGTAGATTGCTTTGCATAACCGTAACATTAGCAACGCCATTGCCTTTAGCATTTTCCCTGGAAAGCTCAACCGCTCTCTCGTTGATATCGATCATGGTGACATGTCCATCCGGTACAAGTTTTGCTGCTGTAAGCCCGATCGGCCCGTAACCACATCCCACATCGAGAACCTGAGCGCCTGACGGCAGTTCCATCGCATCAATCAATACTCTGCTGCCATAATCGATTCCGTTCTTGGAAAAAACACCAGCATCCGTCACCAGCCGCAGACTGAATCCGCGAAGCACCACTTCAGCGGCCTTGCGATCATGTGCTGCTTGCGGTTTGTCCGAATAATAATGATTGGACATGCCCTCACTCACTTTCCATAGTTACATTTACAGCAACAAACCCCTTGATATAAGTCAAGGGGTTTGTTGTTTTGTTCATTCAGCTTGGATAAGCTAAATTATTTAACTTCGATTGTAGCGCCAGCTTCTTCAAGCTTAGCTTTGATTGCGTCTGCTTCTTCTTTAGCCACTTTTTCTTTCAGTGGTTTTGGAGCGTTGTCAACCAGTTCTTTTGCTTCTTTCAAGCCAAGACCAGTGATTTCACGAACTGCTTTGATAACGTTGATTTTGGAAGCACCAGCGCTAGCCAAGATTACGTCGAATTCGGATTGCTCAGCTTCAGCTGCAGCTGCGCCGCCACCTACAACAGCTACTGGAGCTGCAGCAGTTACGCCGAATTCTTCTTCGATTGCTTTAACAAGATCGTTCAGTTCCAGTACAGTCATGCCTTTGATTGCTTCCAAGATTTGCTCTTTACTCATGATTGAACCTCCATATATAATTTTATTTTTTGTATTTCATTACTGCTACGCAGTATTCAGATCAAGTAGCTTACGCGCCTTGCTCTTCTTTTTCTGCAACGGCTTTAACCGCAAGCGCGAAGTTGCGCATAGGGGCTTGAAGCACGCTGAGGAGCATGGAGAGGAGACCTTCGCGGGATGGCAGTTCTGCCAACGCTTTAACTTCTTCTACTCCAATTACGCGACCTTCTACGACAGCACCTTTCAATTTCAGTGCATCGTTCTTTTTCGCGAAGTCGTTCAGAATTTTGGCTGGAGCTACAGCATCTTCTCCGCTGAATGCAATTGCAGTAGGACCTGTCAGAACGCTATCGAGTTCTGTCAATTCTGCTGCAGCAGTCGCACGGCGAAGCAATGTGTTTTTCAGCACTTGGAATTCTACACCAGCTTCACGAAGCTGCTTACGCAGTTCAGTAGCTTGGGCAACGTTCAATCCGCGGTAGTCAACAACAACTGTTGTCGCGCTTTCGCGCAATTTTGCAGTTACTACATCAACGGACTCTTGTTTTGCTTGAATCACTTTTGCGTTTGCCAATCTGTACACCTCCTGATCAAATTTATCCCATTAAGAAAAGCCTCCGTAGAATCACGAAGGCTTGATATATACTCGCAACCGATTTGCATCGTTTCAAGTTGTATAATCACACCTCGGTAGGAAATTAAGCCAGATGGCACCTACTGTCTACGGCAAGCATATTCAAATGTCAACGGTCAGTCACTCGGACTCACAACTTTTATATCATACCAGAACAAGGAGAACCTTGTCAAGAGATATTATCTAAAAGCTGCTGCGTTCACGCGTGCGCCAGGGCCCATCGTAGAAGAAAGACTTACGTTCTTCAGATAAACACCTTTTGCTGCCGCCGGTTTAGCACGGTTCAGAGCGTCCATGAGAGCTTTGAGGTTCTCATTCAGTTGCTCGGAAGAGAAAGAAGCTTTACCGATCGGTGCATGAATTTGACCTGCACGATCCAGACGATATTCGATTTTACCGGCTTTGATTTCTTGAACAGCCTTAGTTACATCGAAAGTTACCGTTCCGGCTTTAGGGTTAGGCATCAGGCCTTTACCGCCGAGCAGACGGCCCAATTTACCTACTTCACTCATCATATCCGGTGTCGCTACGCAGACGTCGAATTCGAACCAGCCTTGTTGGATTTTGTTGATCATGTCTGCATCACCAACATAGTCCGCGCCAGCCGCTTCCGCTTCTTTCGCTTTGTCACCTTTTGCAAATACCAATACGCGTTGTGTTTTACCTGTACCATGTGGCAGGACAACAACACCACGTACTGCCTGGTCTTGCTTACGAGGGTCTACACCCAAACGAACTGCCGCTTCGATCGTTTCATCGAACTTCGCAGTAGCTGCCTTTTTCACAAGCTCAACCGCTTCTGAAGGCTCGTAAGTTGCTTCGCTGTCGATCAGCTTGGCAGCTTCCAGGTATTTTTTACCGTGTTTAGCCATGTTTTATTCCTCCTTTGTGGTTTTAGCGGATATACCTCCCACATTGACCGGCCGCGAATCGGCCGGCTTTACGAAGCCATGTTTCGTTTGAAAATTAGTCTTCGATGGTGATACCCATGCTGCGGGCAGTACCTTCGACCATACGCATTGCAGACTCAACGTCAGCAGCATTCAGGTCAGGCATTTTTGTTTCCGCGATTTGACGTACCGCATCACGTTTAACGGTAGCAACTTTTTTCTTGTTCGGTTCGCCGGATCCTTTTTCAACTTTCGCTGCCACTTTCAACAGAACTGCTGCAGGTGGAGTTTTAGTGATGAATGTAAAGGAACGGTCCTCGAATACAGAGATTTCAACTGGAATGATCAATCCCGCTTGATCAGCTGTACGAGCGTTGAATTCTTTACAGAATGCCATGATGTTGACACCTGCTTGACCCAATGCCGGACCTACTGGTGGTGCTGGATTTGCTTTACCTGCTGGAATCTGCAGTTTTACCATTTTGATTACCTTTTTTGCCATGATTGACACCTCCTTGCAAAATAGTGGTTAACGGGCCTCACAGCCCTCCCACAAGAAACTTGAAGAAACTATATCTTCTCCACTTGCGTATATTCCAACTCAAGCGGTGTTTCCCGTCCAAACATGTTGACGTGTACCTTCAGCTTGCTTTTGTCTACCAAAATCTCTTCCACGGAGCCCACAAAATTCGCAAAAGGTCCGACTTTAATACGTACGGATTCCTTAATATCGAATTCAATTTTAGGCTTAGGCTCAACCATACCCATGTGCTTCAGAATTTGTTCCACTTCTTCTGGCAACAAGGCTGTTGGTTTGGAGCCGGAACCTGTCGAGCCGACAAATCCGGTAACACCTGGCGTATTGCGAACAACATACCAAGAGTCATCCGTCTGAACCATTTCGACCAAGACATATCCGGGGTAAACTTTACGCATAACGGTCTTTTTCTTACCGTCTTTGTTCACCACTTCTTCTTCCATCGGAACAAGAACGCGGAAAATCTTGTCTTCCATGCCCATGGACTCTACGCGTTTTTCCAAATTGGCTTTGACCTTATTCTCATACCCTGAGTAGGTATGAACGACGTACCATCTTTTTTCCATATCAAGCCACCTGGGACCCTTCTTAAATAATCGCTTCGATCACAGCGGAGATGCCGATATCTACGACCCAAAAAAACAGCGTCATAACCACAACAGTACCAAGTACAATTAACGTGTAGTTCGTCAGCTCTTTACGATTAGGCCAGCGAACCTTTTTAAGTTCAGCCCAGCTTTCAGAGAAAAAGGAAATCAGAGATTTGAAACTACGTTTCACGCCGACTACACCTCCCAAAAACTATCTGGTTTCGCGATGAGAAGTCTGCTCGTTACAAAACTTGCAAAATTTCTTCATCTCCATGCGGTCGGGGTGATTACGCTTGTTTTTTGTCGTAGTGTAATTTCTTTGTTTGCAGTTTGTACAAGCCAAAGTAATAATTACCCGCATGATGTACACCTCCCGAAGACTTCCGCACTGAGCAGAGTCTCTAAATTGATCCTGAAAAAAAAGCCGTAAAATAGGCCTACCTAAAACACTTTATCACAAGGGTATAAGCATGTCAATGAAAGAATAACCTTTCATCGTTGGGTATTAATTCCGCACTACACGTGCCGTGTCTCTCATCTCTGATTTTTTCAATTCTCCGGCATGAACCGAGCGATTACTAGTATTTATCAATCCTTAACAATATAAACTCCAGACAATAAAAAAAGACTCAAACACCGAGCCTTTTCCGTCAACGACAACAACCTCTGTTCAATTATCTCGAACTTCCAGGTACTTTTCAAGTTTGCGCTTCACACGCTGTAATGCATTATCAATGGACTTCACATGACGATCCAGATCAACAGCTATCTCCTGATAGGATCTCCCGTCCAGATACAACATCAGCACTTTACGTTCCAGGTCACTCAAAATCTCGGACATTTTATCTTCCAGGCCAACGAACTCCTCCTGGTTAATAATTAATTCTTCCGGATCACTGACCTGTGTTCCACAAATCACATCGAGTAACGTACGATCAGACTCTTCATCATAAATGGGCTTGTCCAGAGATACGTAAGAATTCAGCGGAATATGCTTCTGTCGTGTGGCTGTCTTGATCGCCGTAATAATCTGTCTTGTAATGCACAATTCGGCAAACGCCTTGAAAGAAGCAAGCTTGTCCCCTTTGAAATCACGGATGGATTTATAAAGGCCAATCATTCCTTCTTGAATAATATCTTCCCGGTCAGCTCCGATCAAAAAATAAGATCTTGCCTTGGCGCGTACAAAGTTGCGATACTTGTTGATCAAAAACTCCAGCGCTTCGCTCTCGCCTTCACGGACCGCTTCGACAATGTCTTCGTCACTTTGGTAATCATACTTTGATAACATGATATCTTTGAGGTCGACACTCACAGACAATCCCTCCGGCTGCAACGCAAGGTACCCCGTTACTCTACTCTATGAAATATACGAACAGTATATATGATGGTACCTGCCACCGTCAACCACGCCATCCCTAAAAAAGAACAGGTATAACATAATTGTCAATAGTTTCAATATTGTAAAATTTGTAAAAAACCCGCTGTCAGCCTCGTCTCCAGCGTTCAAACTGCTTCAAAATCTCAGGGCTTAATTTCCCCCCGATTGTATTGCGAGTGGATCTCGCCTGATCCTCCGCAAGCCGCTGCTGAAGTTCCTTTTCATTCTGTTCCACTTCAATCAGCAGTTCTCGGGCAGATACACGCAGCGCTCCCTGGCCGAAAATAACATGTTGTTCTACCATATCGCTTGTAGCCACATAGATTTGGCGTCTTCGCATGCTTAGTTCCCGAACGAGTCTCTCAATGCATTCGTCTGCCGTCTCTTTTTCCTTTGTAAAATGAACTTGAACTTTGCTCTGTGTAAAGGATTTACCGAGTCCTGGCACAAGGTAGGCGTCAAACACAACGATGACGCGCCTGCCGGAAAAAGCCTGGTAGTCGGCAAGCCGGAAGAGCAGTCTATTTCGAGCCTCTTCCAGCCCGCTTTCAGCCAGTTTGGATAATTCCGGCCAGTCGCCAATCATGTTGTACCCGTCTACAAGAAGCACATCACGGGAATCAGCCATATCATCTATTCCTGCGCTTGGCGGGAACGGAGCACTTCATACATGACAACCCCCGCTGCCACGGAAGCGTTCAGGGAATTAATCTGACCTTGCATCGGCAGTTTGACCAGCACGTCACATTTCTCACGAATGAGGCGACCCATGCCTTTGTTTTCGTTGCCGATGACAAGGGCCACAGGACCTGTAAATACACCATTGCCAAAGACAGCCTCGCGTGCAGTAACATCCGTACCCACGACCCATACGCCTTCATCTTTGAGACGATCAATCGTTTGCGCCAGATTGCTTACCCGAGCAACGGGTACATACTCTGCAGCGCCTGCAGATGTTTTGGATACCGTTGCCGTTACCGAAGCTGAACGCCGCTTGGGTACAATGACACCGTGAGCTCCAGTGCAGTCTGCCGTACGCAGGATGGAGCCCAGATTATGAGGATCTTCAATTTCATCCAGCAAAAGGATAAACGGTTGTTCATTTTTGGATCTGGCTGCTTGCAAAATATCTTCAACCTCAGCATAAGCATACGGAGCTGCCTGAGCAACAACACCCTGATGCTGAATACCGGGAACGGTTTGATCCAGCTTACGCTTGTCCACGTGCTGAATGACGATCCCTTGTTTTTTGGCCTCCGCAATGATCGGTTGCGTCAGATGTTTCTGCGCCGTGTCTGCAATCCATATTTTGTTAATGGTCCGGCCCGAACGCAGCGCCTCCGTTACGGAGTGTTTACCGGCAATCCATTCTTCTTCCATCCTTGTTCGTTCCTCTCTGTATTGCTTGTTATATAAAATAGTCACCGCAGCTATTTGGACGTTGATGCAGATGCCTGTTCTGCCTGCTCAATCCCCAGCCCAATCAGTTCAATCATTCGATGATGCTGACTGCTGCTGTATAGGTAACCGATCAGACATTCAAACGCCGTTGCGTGTCTGTACTCCAGCACATCCGCATTTTTGGGAACACTGCCGGACTTAGCATTGCGCCCCTGCCGTACCACGTCCAGCTCCTCTTCCGTCAATGCAGCCTCTATACTTGTCAGTATGCGGCTTTGCGCCTTGGCAGATACCAGCTTTGTTGCACTGCGGTGCAGATGGTTAGGACGCATGTTCGCTTTGGATAACAGATACTGCCTCACCGCAACCTCATATACCGCATCACCGATATAAGCCAGTGCAATGGGCGGGATCAACCGTGCAGGCCGGGAAGGAGGATAAGGAAACCATCCGCCCTCCTGCGCATTCACCTGATGCGTCCCTTCACTCTGTACATCATTGGCCGTTCGCTCGACAGATTGAGACAAAATATTCTCTTTTTCCTCACTCATTTGCGACGCCATCTCATTCCCTGAGCCGTATCTTCCAGCAGGATACCTTGAGCAGACAATTCATCACGAATTTCATCTGCGCGGGCCCAGTTTTTGGATTTACGTGCTTCCACGCGCTCTTGAATCAAACGTTCAATCTCTTCGTCCAAAAGTTCCGGCTCCACTTCTGTATAGATTCGCAGCACCGCATTCAGTTCATCGAACAGTTCCAGCAATGCATGAATCTCGGCGGCATTGACCACGTCCTGCTGCAGCAGCTGGTTCGCTTCTGCCGCCCATTCAAACAGCGCCGTAATTGCATCTGGAGTATTGAAGTCATCCTGCATTTTTTCATGATACTGTTGTCGAATTCCGTCCAGCCTTGCTGCGAATTCTTCAGGAATCTGCTGATTCACGGTTACAGCCCCCAGACGATGCTTCAGGTTACCCACCGCATTGGCGATGCGATCCACACTGTTCTGCGCCTGCTCCATCGTATCCTCAGTGAAATTAAGCGGGTTGCGATAGTGAGTAGACAACATGAAGTAACGGATTGCTTCGCGCTTGTACTGGCTTCGCAGATCCTTCACCAAAACGCCGTTACCGAGAGATTTCGACATTTTCTCGTTATCAATGCGAATAAAACCGTTATGCATCCAGTAATTCGCGAGAGGTTTGCCCGTAATTGCTTCGGATTGCGCGCATTCGCACTCATGGTGAGGAAACTGCAGATCCTGTCCTCCACCGTGAATATCCAATGTATCACCAAGATACTCTCTTGCCATGGCGGAGCACTCGATATGCCAGCCAGGACGACCATCGCCCCAAGGGCTGGACCAGAAAATTTCGCCAGGCTTAGCTGCTTTCCAGAGCACGAAGTCTTCCGGATGCTCCTTGCGCTCGTCTACACCGATCCGAATACCGAACTGCAGCTCCTGCAGGTTCTGTTTCGACAATTGTCCGTATTTCTCGAACTTGCCTGTTCGATAATATACGTCACCGCCATTTTCATAAGCGAAACCTTTTTCAACAAGTTCACTTATAAAATCAATAATCAGCGGCATATTCTCGGTTACCCGTGGGTTGCTGCTGGCCTTAGGAATGCCAAGCCCTTCCAAATCCGCATAATACGCGGCAATAAATTTCTCTGCCACATGCGGAACGTCGGTGCCAAGCTGCTCGGCTTTGCGTATCAGTTTGTCATCCACATCCGTAAAATTCACGACATAATTCACTTCATGTCCGGTCTGCTCCAGATACCCGCGAACGGTGTCGAAAAAGATCACTGGACGGGCATTCCCGATATGAATGTAGTCGTATACGGTCGGTCCGCATACGTACATTTTCACCTTGCCGGGCTCTTGCGGAACAAACTCCTCTTTGGTACGGCTCATCGTATTATAAATCTGAAGCGTCATGGTCACTTTTCCTTTCATCCTGAACTGCTGTACTGTATACCTATTCAATGTGCATGCATCAGCGATTGTGCATCAATCATCTTATGTGCATTTCTCGGATTCGCGTGTATTTTGCATTGTGCGCACTTCCTCCTGCAGCCGTTCAATTTCGCGCTGCATGCTGCGCAGAGAATCAACAACCGGGTCAGGCAGCTGTTGGTTCAGACGGTCCACACGCCGGCCATCCTGCTTGACGATTCGTCCCGGAATACCTACGACTGTACTGTTCGCCGGCACTTCCTTTAAAACAACAGAGTTCGCACCAATATTGCTTTGATCTCCTACGCGAAACGATCCCAGCACCTTCGCACCGGATGAGATAACCACATTATTGCCAATTGTCGGGTGTCTCTTTCCTTTTTCTTTCCCTGTCCCGCCCAGGGTTACGCCTTGATAGATCACAACATCGTCACCAATCTCACACGTTTCTCCAATGACAACCCCCATCCCGTGGTCAATGAACAAACGATCACCGATGGTAGCTCCAGGATGAATCTCGATGCCTGTCATAAACCGGCTAACCTGAGATATAAACCGGGCAAGCGAGTACCATCTTCGTTTGTATAGATAGTGCGCGAATCGATGGGCCCATATCGCATGCAGCCCTGAATACGTAAATACAACTTCAAACCAACTCCGGGCGGCTGGATCATTTTCAAAGACCGTCTGGATATCTGATCTGATCTTTTTGAACATGCTCGTTCCCCTCTTGTTCCGGTTCTCGTCCTCCGGGTATGCCGGACGGCGTGTTCCTTGGTAGTGTACTGCGCACTCGCCAAAACAAAAAACGCCTCTGCAGCACGAAGCTGCAGAGGCGTTAATCGCGGTCCCACTCTGCTTGGTTTAGTTCATTCCTGATGAATTACGAATAAAACAAACCCTCTAGCGGCTCGGTAACGGGAACCAGTCGTCGCCATCTATCCTGACGTTCTCCTCTGTACTGTTGACTGAGGCGGGGCCGGATTCGACGGTGCAGCTCACGGGTGCATTTCAGACTGCTGGACAATGGACGGCTCGCAGCCACCGCTCGCCAAACAGGTCTGTTCTCTGTCTGGGCGTGCGGGGCCATCCTCTCTGGATTTGTCCGGATCAGCTTACTTCTCCCGGTCTTTGCTGTTCTATATGAACGTATTATGACAATTCAACCTTGTGTTGCTATTATAGCGAAAAGCCTTCGCACTGACAACCAGCAGAATTGAATGGCATCAGTTAAACAATGAATTCTTACACAACCACTCCGATGACAGAATAACCTTCCAATCGCTGTTATCCCCAGATTTTTTTGATTCCCTTTTCAAAGGGAAAAATCCGGTGATAAAGGCGAAGTGTATGCTTCCGATGCAGCTTTCTTTCAGAAAGCTTGTAGCTCCACTTTTTCAGGTTTTTTCTGTCCTCTCCGTTAATGTGTAATTCACAGTCTCCACTTATGAGGATTCAGGAGTATACGCGATTTACGCGCCTGTCACCTGTGCCAGCAAACGCTGGATGACAGTATCACGGCCCAATAGCACTATGGTCTGATTCAGATCACGTCCATGCGTCTGTCCCGTCAAGGCCACACGGATTGGCATAAAGAGCTGTTTGCCCTTGAAGCCTGTTTCCTTCTGCACTTCCTTAATCAGGGCAGCCATTTTACTCGGTGTAAATTCGTCGCTCTCCTGTACCTTGTCAGCAAATGCCTTCAGCACCGTTGGTACCTGCTCTTCAGCAAGAACCGCAGCTCCTTCACTCTCCAGCACAACCTCGGAACGGAAGAACACTTCCGACAGTTCTACAATATCGGATGCCGCATTCATCTGCTCCTGATAGAGATGTACGAGGGAATATGCCCATTCTTTTTGCTCCGCGGACAGATCGGCAGGAAGACGTCCTGCTTTTTGCAGATGCGGGATCGCCATCTCGGCTATGCGCGCCGGGTCAGCATGTTTGATGTAATGGTTGTTCAGATGCGCCAGCTTGTGTGTATCAAATACAGCCGGGCTCTTGGACAGACGCTTCGTATCAAAGATGGAGATCAGCTGTTCCTGTGAAAAGATTTCCTCTTCTCCTTCCGGCGACCAGCCAAGCAATGAGATAAAGTTGAACATCGCTTCGGGCAGATAACCCAGCTGATCATACTGTTCAATAAACTGAATAACGGATTCATCCCGTTTACTCAGTTTTTTGTGATTTTCGTTCACAATCAGCGTCATATGACCAAATTGCGGCGGCTCCCAGCCAAGCGCTTCATAGATCATCAGCTGACGCGGGGTGTTGGAGATATGATCCTCCCCACGCAATACGTGGGAGATCTTCATCAGATGATCGTCCACGGCAACCGCATAGTTGTACGTGGGAATGCCGTCCTTTTTCACAATGACAAAGTCGCCTGATTCCTTGCTGTTGAACGAAATCGTACCTTTAACCATGTCGTTAAATGTATATGTGCGGTCTGCCGGTACACGGAAACGAATGCTCGCCACGCGGCCTTCCGCTTCAAATGCTTCAATCTGCTCCGGTGTCAGGTCACGGTGCTTGCCGGAATAACGCGGGGTTTCTCCACGCGCCGACTGCTCTTCGCGCTCCTGTTCCAGCTCTTCTTCCGTGCAGTAGCAGCGGTATGCAAGACCTTTGTCCAGCAGCTCTTGTGTATATTTGCGATACAGATCGAGACGCTCCGTCTGACGGTACGGTCCATAGTCCCCGCCTACATCAATACTCTCATCCCACTCGATGCCGAGCCATTTCAAGTATTTCAGCTGGCTTTCCTCACCACCCGCAATGTTGCGTTTCACGTCCGTATCCTCGATACGAATAATGAATTTACCGTTATTATGTTTGGCATACAAGTAGTTAAACAGCGCCGTACGGGCATTCCCGATATGCAGGTGTCCCGTTGGGCTCGGTGCGTAGCGCACCCGAATTTCTGCGCTCATATGATCCCCTCCGTCTCTAATTCGTTGATGATATCACACACGTACCAGGCACACAACCGATTGGGCTGCAATGCCCTCTCCCCGTCCAGGGAACCCGAGCTGCTCTGTCGTTGTTGCCTTCACGTTCACTTGTGTCACATCGGCTTCCAGCGCCTTCGCAATCACTTCAGCCATCTGCGGAATATAAGGTGCCATCTTGGGCTTCTGGGCAATAATCGTTGAATCAATATTACCGAGCTTATAACCGCGATCCTTCACGAGCTGCCATACATGCTCCAGCAGTTTCAAGCTGTCCGCATCTTTAAATTCCGGATCGGTATCCGGGAAATGCTTGCCGATATCCCCGAGTGCAAGTGCACCAAGAATCGCATCACTAATCGCATGCAGCAGCACGTCTGCGTCCGAGTGGCCCAGCAGTCCTTTTTCATAAGGAATCGTAACCCCGCCAATAATGCACGGTCTTCCCTCCACCAGCTGGTGCACGTCAAATCCTTGTCCTACACGTATCATCGCTTCTTCTCTCCCCCAAGCCAAAACGCGGCATACTGTAAATCTTCAGGCGTCGTTAGTTTGATGTTGGTGTAACTGCCTTCCACAACCTTGACCGACATTCCCTGGCGCTCGGCCAGCATGGCATCATCCGTTCCCAGAAACCCGTCCCGCTCCGCCGTATCGTAAGCCTCCAGCAAGGAAGAAAGACGAAAAGCCTGCGGGGTTTGAATGCTCCACAGACTGCTGCGGTCCGGCGTTGCTGTAACGATGCCCTCCGCATTCACTTGTTTAATCGTATCCTTCACCGGCACGGCCAGCACAGCTCCTCCGCCCGAAGCGGCGGCAGCCATGCAGTCCCTGATCTGCTCACGGTGCACAAAAGGACGTACCCCGTCGTGAACGAGCACCCAATCGGTTCCTAACGCCCGCAGGCCTTCATGGACCGAATGCTGTCTCTCTTTCCCTCCGGGGATAACGCGGACATGCGATTCCAGCTGGTATTCTTTTACCCATTCCAGGCATCGTTCAACATCTGCAGCACCCGTAACCAGAATCATCTCGCGAATCTCGTCCAGCGCCGCAAATACTTCAAGCGTATGTATGAAAACGGGCTTGTCCTGCAGCAGCAGAAATTGTTTGCTCTCGGTTGTGCCCATACGGGTTCCCCGCCCTGCCGCCACAATGACAACGCCCCAACCTTTATCCATGCCGCAATCCCTGCCTTGTCTGTCAGTTTATCGTCTGGAGTCTATAATTGATAATACAGCACCTATTATAGCTCATTACGATACACTACTCATCATACCCCTTTATTGGGCTTTTTCCAACAGTTTCGGCTTGGCAAATATCATTCGTCCTGCAGATGTCTGCAGCACACTGGTCACCAGCACTTCCATCATCATGCCGATGTACTCCCGTCCACCTTCAACCACAATCATGGTACCATCGTCCAGATAGGCCACACCTTGCCCGTGCTCCTTGCCATCCTTGATAATCTGCACCATAATCTCTTCTCCTGGCAGCACTACCGGCTTCACCGCATTGGCCAGATCATTGATGTTCAACACCGATACACCTTGCAGCTCACACACTTTGTTCAGGTTGAAGTCGTTGGTCACGACCTTTCCCTGCAGCACCTTGGCAAGTTTCACGAGCTTGCTGTCTACCTCGGAGATTTCTTCAAAATCCCCTTCATAGATCAGTACCTGCACATCAAGCTCCTTCTGGATTTTGTTCAAAATGTCCAGTCCGCGCCGCCCACGGTTCCGCTTGAGCAGATCCGATGAATCCGCGATATGCTGCAATTCCTCCAGCACAAATTCAGGAATGACGATCGTCCCCTCAATGAAACCCGTCTTGCAGATATCCGCAATCCGTCCGTCAATGATGACGCTAGTGTCCAAAATTTTATGCTCTTCCATGCGTCGTTCCTCGTCCACTTCAGGATGGCCCCATCGTCCCGACTTCCAGAATGCCCCCAGATCGTCTTTCTTGGCCATAGCCAGACTGTACCCTGAATAAGCAGCAATGGCAGTCAGCCCCACCTGCAGCACCTCTCCTGCGGTTCCCAGCCAGGCAAGGCAAGGGTACAGCAGCAAAGCAGCCAGAAGCCCGGCCACGATGCCTGCCGCACCAGCAGCCAGCTCGTTCATCGGTATTTTGGCCAGGGAATCGATCCCGCTATGAAGTCTGTTTGCCATCATTGTGCCGCCAATCGTACATACGGACATAAAAAGTACCGCTCCCAGCAGTGTCGATACACCAGCCCCCAGCAATCCTGCCGACTGAATCCATTCAGCCATCCAGGGAATGGACTTGCCTGCCAGATGATAAGCCGTGTATCCGAACCATGCGCCGCACAATCCAGTAAAAGTTAAAATGCCTTTTCTCCACATGAGTTCCTGCACCTCCTCAATCAATCTTTATCTTCATATCCAGTATGATCCAATTCCCAAAAAGCTAATCCCGTCCGCAAGAACTTTTTGGAAATGTTTCATTCGTCAGTTGAAAGTAAGACTTTTATTGGCATATAATGAATTCAATTCATATCCAGAGGTGAGTGGCAAAATGAGTACGCTAAGTTTACAGGCTTTTCAGGATCAAGTTTCCGAACTGCTGCTGCGCCATCGCAGCCTGATTGATGTACTGTCCAAAACGGGACAAGCCGGAGCCTCTGTTAACCGCGCTGTGTCCAAAGCCATTACCGAATGCGGCTGCATTGAGCTGCACGCCACCAAACAGCAGTACGCCCCCGAAAGCGGTATATCTCAGGCCAAGGGTTCACTGGAAACGCATGTGGAAGGTGAATTGTGTGAAAATTGCAAAGAGGTTATCAGTTCCGAATTAGGGCGGAACCTGTTCTATATGTCAGCACTCTGCAATCTGCTGGACATCAACATGGAAGAGGTTGTGAATCACGAATCACAGAAATGTTCGACGCTTGGCATGTTCAACTTGTCTTAGCTCCATGATCATATACTTGGTTGGTTATGTATCAGCATAAGCACACAGCAAAAAGCACGTACTCTCCGTTCAGGAAAAGTACGTGCTTTTTGTGTTTGGTGATTTGTTAAGCTCGTGTACAACTCGCATAAGTTAGCTGTCGGAGCGGGAAGATTTCTCTCCCTTGCGTTTTTTGGCACGATTGCGAGAAGCCGCGATTCGTACACTGTGCTTCATGCCATACAAGGCATACAGCACGAGCGGAATGAAAATCAACTTGGACAGCTGATCCGGGAAAAGGAGAGCCAGCCCGACCGCCAGCAGTATAACCCACGGGGCAATCCAGATCGCCTTTCGAGGCAGACCTACCTTTTTGAAATTGGGATATTTCAGTGAGCTTACCATCAGATATGATAAAAGCAGCGTAGCAATCATCATGGAGATGGGACCGATATCCTTATGGAAAAGGGAGAGCGTTGCCAGTACGCCACCTGCGGCCGGAATCGGCAAACCTGTGAAATACCCGGGAATGCCCGGCCGTACATTAAATCTCGCCAGACGTATGGCTCCGCAGATTGGAAAAGCAGCCGTCGCAATCCAGGCGAAGATGGGCGTTGCATCCTGGAATGACACCATAAAAATAATCAGGGCCGGTGCTGCACCAAAAGAAACCATATCCGACAAGGAGTCCAGCTCCTTGCCAAATTCGCTTTGCGCATTCAATGCCCGGGCTACCCGGCCATCCAGACCATCCAGCAGCATCGCAATGATGATCATAATCGCAGCCAGGCTGTATTTTTCGTTGATTGCAAGCAAGATGGCCAGCATTCCAAGAAACAGATTACCCAGGGTAAAGAGATTTGGAATGAATCTGGTTAACATGTTGTTTCACCTCATCCATTAGAAGCCTGTATAGGCGGTTCCTACATCTGTCTGTCAATAAACATCTGCTCCTGCAGACGTTTGAGTCCTTCCTTGATGGTACGGGCACGAACTTCACCAATGCCATCCACCTCATCCAGCTCCTCAATTGTAGCGGTGATAACGTGAGGTAGCTGTTCGAATTGATCCACCAGGTTATGAATAATGACATTAGGCAGACGAGGGATCTTATTTAATACCCGGTAACCGCGTGGTGCAACCGAATCCTCGGAAGTTGCTGCCGATGAAGGATAACCTAGCAGACGTACGATATGATGTGCATCCAGCAACTCCTCATCCGACAATCTTTTTAGGCCTCCGATAATCTCGCGAATCTTGTCGTCACTGTCGTCACGGGCATAATCCTTGTACAGCAGCCAGGCCTCTTCCTCTGTTGTGCCAACAAGCTCCTCCATCTGCATGGAGATGAGTCGTCCTTCATTGCCCAGCTCATCAATATATCGTTCAATCTCCGTTTTGATCCGCAGCACCATCTCGGTGCGTTGAATGACATTGACCACCTCTGGAATCGTAACCAGTTCCTCGAATTCAGAGGCACTCAGATTGGTGAGGGATTGTGTCAACACGGCTTTATATTTTTCGAGCGTTTGAATCGCCTGATTGGCTTTGGTCAAAATAACCCCGATTTCCTTGAGTGAATATCGAAGCGTTCCCTGGTACAGAGTAATAATATTCCGGCGCTGCGAGATAGACACAACCAGCTTGCCAGTCTGCTTCGCCACTCGCTCGGCCGTCCGGTGACGAATGCCTGTCTCTGACGAAGAGATCGAGGAATCCGGGATCAGCTGTGTGTTGGCATACAAAATCCGCTTCAGATCCTCACTCAGAATAATTGCACCATCCATTTTGGCAAGCTCATACAGGTAGTTCGGCGAGAAATCACAATTAATCGAAAATCCTCCATCCACCACTTCCATCACTTCAGGGCTGTATCCTACAACAAGCAGTGCGCCCGTCTTGGCGCGCAGCACATTTTCCAGACCTTCGCGGAAAGGAGTACCCGGTGCGATCAGCCTTAACAAATCATTCATATTGTCCAGTTGGCTTGAATCCTTCATCTTGTTATGCCCCCTAATCTAAAGCAACCGCTAGTGCATCTGCCACGGTATTCACACCGATCAGTTGTATCCCGCGAGGATGTTTCCAGCCCTTTAAGCTTTTTTCTGGTAAAATAACTCGTTTGAAGCCCAGCTTGGCGGCTTCTTTCACACGCTGTTCTGCCCTGGATACGGCACGAACCTCACCTGTCAGGCCAATCTCGCCAAAGATTACATCATCCGGCTTGGTTGGCACATCTCTAAGGCTGGAGGCAATGCTGATAGCCACTGCAAGATCGACAGCCGGCTCATCCAGCCTTACCCCGCCAGCTACGTTCAGGTATGCATCCTGTGTTTGCAGGAACATGCCCATACGTTTCTCCAGTACAGCGATAATCAGATTGAGCCTGTGATGATCAATGCCTGTTGCCATACGGCGTGGAGAAGGAAAGTGCGTGGTGGAGATCAATGCCTGCAGCTCTACCAGCATCGGTCTTGTTCCTTCCATACTGGCTACAACGGTAGAACCCGCTACCCCGAGCGGACGTTCCGATAAAAACAATTCGGAGGGATTACCGACTTCACGAAGGCCGTCCTCCCCCATTTCAAATATGCCAATCTCGTTGGTGGAACCGAAACGATTCTTGACTGCACGAAGGAGGCGATATGTATGATGCCGCTCTCCTTCAAAATAAAGCACACAGTCCACCATATGCTCCAGCATGCGGGGGCCGGCGATGGCACCTTCTTTGGTAACATGCCCTACAAGCACTGTTGCAATGCCTCGGCCTTTTGCAATCCGCATAAATCTGGAGGTACATTCCCTTACCTGGGCTACACTTCCGGGTGCGCTGGTAACTTCGGGCAAATATACGGTCTGAATGGAGTCAATGACAAGAAAATGCGGCTGGATCTGATCCACCGCTTCCTCGATCCGTTCCATATTCGTTTCACACAGCACATACAGCTCCGGCGAGAGCGCACCCAGACGGTCGGCCCGCAATTTTGTCTGCTTCACGGATTCCTCCCCGGACACATACAGCACACGCAGACCGGAATGAGTCAGTGCATGAGACGTCTGTAACATCAACGTCGATTTTCCGATTCCCGGATCGCCCCCCACCAGCACGAGCGAACCTGGCACAATACCGCCACCCAATACACGGTTAAGTTCTCCGATTCCCGTTTGTACACGCGGCTCCTGACCGCTATCTATATCTATGATAGGAAGCGGTTTATCTTTACTGTCAAACAGAGGAGAATTTCTCCCTTGTGTTTTGACCACCGTTTCAGTTTCTTCTATCATTGAATTCCAGGACTGGCAGCCAGGACATTTTCCGTACCATTTGGGGGCTTCATAGCCGCATTCTGTACATTGAAACTTGGTTTTTACTTTGGCCACTTCAGCACTCCTAAAAATTTATTTTATTACAGTATTTTGCATTATTCGACGATTATTTCTATCTCACCCTGACATTTAGGGTTACTAAAAGTTTACCATTGTTTGAGATTTTTCGTAAAGGATTATCGCAAACTTTACACATCATTATAGTCCTTATTGTTACATCCCGATCACATATTAAGCTTAAACCCAAAAAAAACTCCCCAGCCAGAGCCGGGGAGGATCAAACTAGTACTGCACGGCTGATGTTATTCAGCAGTACAGAACTTATTTATTGAGTTTCAATTTCCTCATTACCGAGTTGAATTGAATTATTATTTAGTCTCGATTTCCTCACTAGATGGAACAGAAGCAGCCTTTTTCGTAACAGACAGTGCACCGTTCTCTTCATCAATGAGCAGTGAATCACCTTTGGTCACATTGCCAGTAAGCAGTTCCTCAGACAATCTGTCTTCGATATGCTTCTGGATCGCCCGGCGAAGCGGACGTGCACCATACGCTGGATCGAAGCCTGCTTTGGCCAGAAATGCTTTTGCATTATCTGTAAGCTCAAAGTCCACGTCATATTCATGCAGTCGTTTACGCAGGTCTTCACTCATAAGTGTAACAATCTCGGCAATGTGTTTCTCTTCCAGTGAGTGGAATACGATGATTTCATCAATCCGGTTCAGGAACTCCGGACGGAAGCTTTTCTTCAGCTCATCCATCACTTTGCCTTTCATGTTATCGTAATCCGCACCCGCATCTACAACAGCTGTAAAGCCAAGGGTAGAGTTACGTTTGATCGCCTCGGCACCTACGTTGGATGTCAGGATGATCAGCGTATTGCGGAAGTCAACAACGCGACCTTTGGAGTCGGTCAAGCGGCCATCTTCCAGCACTTGCAGCAGGATGTTGAATACTTCAGGGTGTGCCTTCTCCACTTCATCCAACAGTACAACGGAGTAAGGTTTGCGGCGAACTTTCTCGGTCAACTGACCGCCTTCTTCATAGCCCACATATCCTGGAGGCGCTCCGACGAGACGTGCTGTGGAGTGCTTCTCTCCGTACTCGGACATATCAATCCGGATTACAGCATTCTCATCACCAAACATCGCTTCAGCGAGAGCACGAGCAAGCTCGGTTTTACCTACCCCTGTAGGACCAAGGAAGATAAATGAACCCATCGGACGTTTTGGATCTTTAAGTCCGGCACGTGCCCGGCGAACGGCGCGGCTGACGGATTTAACTGCCTCATCCTGACCGATAACCCGCTCATGCAGAATTTGCTCAAGGTTCATCAAGCGTTGTGTTTCTTCTTCTTTCAGCTTGTTCACCGGAATTCCTGTCCAGTTGGCTACCACTTGAGCGATATCCTCTGGTGTTACCTCGGAATCGGTACGGCCTTGTTTTTCTTTCCACTGATTTTTCGTTGTATCCAGTTCTTCACGAATCTTTTGTTCCGTATCGCGGAGTGCCGCAGCTTTCTCAAACTCCTGACTCTGTACCGCAGCATCTTTCTCCTTGCGGATATCTTCCAGGCGGCTCTCCAATTGCTTCAGGTTTGGTGGAATCGTATACGAGTTCAGCCTTACTTTCGAACCTGCCTCATCAATCAAGTCGATTGCTTTATCCGGCAGGAAACGGTCTGTAATGTAACGGTCAGACAATTTTACCGCCTGAACGATAGCTTCGTCAGTAATTTTTACGCGGTGATGCGCTTCGTAACGATCACGCAGACCATGCAAAATTTGAATAGCTTCTTCTGGTGAAGGCTGATCTACCGTAATCGGTTGGAAACGACGCTCCAGCGCAGCATCCTTCTCGATGTATTTGCGGTACTCATCAAGCGTTGTTGCACCGATGCATTGTAATTCACCGCGAGCGAGAGCCGGCTTCAAGATGTTCGATGCATCGATTGCCCCCTCAGCTCCACCTGCACCAATCAAGGTATGCAGCTCGTCAATGAACAGCACAATGTTGCCGGCCTGACGGATTTCATCCATGATTTTTTTCAAGCGATCCTCGAATTCACCACGGTATTTGGTTCCGGCTACAACCGACCCCATATCCAGTGTCATAACACGTTTGTCACGCAAGGTTTCTGGAATTTCGTTAGCGATAATTTTTTGTGCGAGTCCTTCAGCAATCGCCGTTTTACCTACACCCGGCTCACCGATCAGCACCGGATTGTTTTTGGTACGACGGCTCAGCACTTGGATAACACGCTCGATTTCCTTACTGCGGCCAATAACCGGATCAAGGTTATTCTCTCTGGCATACGCCGTGAGATCACGAGCCAGGCTATCCAGTGTTGGTGTGCTTACATTGGCAGGTGTGCCATTGTGACTGGAGACAGCTTCGCTGCTGCCCAGCAATTGCAGCACTTGCTGACGTGCTTTATTCAAGCTGATACCGAGGTTGTTGAGTACACGTGCAGCGACCCCTTCACCCTCACGAATGAGACCGAGCAGGATATGCTCTGTGCCCACGTAGGTGTGACCCAGTTTACGTGCCTCATCCATAGACAGCTCAATAACTTTTTTCGCTCTTGGCGTATATGCAATGTTCGTAGGCTGCTCCTGGCCGCGGCCAATCAGCGTTTCTACTTCATCCTGAATTTTCTCCAATCCGAGTCCCAGGCCGATCAGTGCTTTGGCAGCAATGCCTTCACCTTCACGAATGAGGCCGAGCAAAATATGCTCTGTACCGATGTTATTATGACCGAGACGGACAGCTTCTTCCTGCGCGAGTGCGAGCACCTTCTGGGCCCGTTCCGTAAATCTTCCAAACATCATATCTCCTGCACCTCCATGGTTTTGGATAAAACGAAAGGATTACATTGAATCGAATAACCCTTCGTATTCATATCATTTTTGTTTGCAGCCATGCTGCGAATAAAATCATTGGTCATTCCAGAAGCGGGAGACCTGTTTATATAAAGCCGCATATGCGGCATGAAACCAGTATTACAGTTCAAGGAAAGTTTAGCCAGAGCCTTTGGTTGCATTGATCGTATCACGAATTAACTGAGCCCGGTAGATGTCACGCTCATCTGTACGCATATCCCCGAACGTTTTTTGCAAAAATCCCGGCTGTGTCATCACATTCAGCTCATTCATCACCGGGATGGATATCCCATCGAGCAATCCAAGATCTACGCCAAGCCGCACATCCGATAGTCGCTGTGCCGCTTCCTTCGTGTCCACAATGGCCGCATGAGACAAAATCCCGTACGAACGCATTACACGATCCGTAATCCGCAGTCTGGAATCCGTAAGCAGCCTTTCTCTGGCTGTGCGCTCATGTCCAATAATCTGTAAAACAACACTATGCAGGTTGTCGATGACTTCTTGCTCCGTCTGTCCCAGCGTAATCTGATTGGAAATCTGGAACAGGTTGCCCATTGCTTCACTGCCTTCACCGTAGATTCCCCGTACAGTTAACCCGACTTGGGATACTGCACTAAGAATACGTCCGATCTGCTGTGTCATTACAAGCGCCGGGAGATGCACCATTACAGATGCTCTCACCCCTGTGCCGACATTTGTCGGACAACTGGTTAGATATCCCCTGTGATCATCAAAGGCATAATCCACGTGCGCTTCAAATGCATCATCTATCGCGGAGGCTTTCTCCCAGGCCTCTTTCACCTGGAACCCCGGATAGAGGCACTGGATACGCAGATGATCCTCTTCGTTAATCATAATGCTCACCGATTCATCCTCACTGAGGATAACAGCTCCGTGCCTTGACTCATTTGCGAGACTCGGACTAATCAGATGTTTCTCCACCAGCACCCGCTTGTCGAGTTCTCCAATATCCGTCAGATCGAGTGTAGTAAAATCACCAAAAGCGTGTACGTCATCGTATTGAAGTACTTCGCTCAGCTTATTCAGCACCTCTTCTGATTGCTCATTGGAAGCCAGCATCGGAAACGGGATATGCTGAAGGTTACGTGCAATCCGGACACGACTGCTGATCACAATTTCCGAGTCTACAGCATCGCTGCGCATCCAGTCACTGAGCGCCTTCTCCGTAAAACGCAGATTAGGCATTACCCTTCCCTCCTACTCATGACAAACTTTACTCCTGAGTTATTTCTTTTTCAAGTTCTCTGATCTGGTCACGAATCTGAGCCGCCTCTTCGAACTCTTCTTGCGCAATGCTTTGCTGCAAATTCTGCTTCAGATCGGCGATCTGCCGTTTAACCTTAATACGGCCACCAGCCCGAGCAGGAACTTTGCCTACATGAGACGTGCTGCCATGCACTCGTTTGAACAACGGGTCTAGACGGCTGTCAAAATATTTGTAACAAGAGCTGCAGCCAAAGCGGCCGATCTTGCTAAATTGGGCATAAGTCATGCCACATTCTTCACACTGCAGCGCCTTGGCAGGAGCTGCACCTGAACCTTTGCCTGCTGGATCAAAATCAAGCAATCCGGACAGCAGGTTGTGAATGGAAAATCCGCCTGCAGTTCCAGGAATCATCTCCCCCTTCTCACGGGCACATGATTCACAGATATGAAATTCCGTCTTTTCTCCATTTACAATTTTAGTAAAATGAAGTGTAGCCGGACGTTTATTACATTCTTGGCACAGCATGTAGATGTACCTCCTTTGATCCCGATAGTTTCATTTACCGAGCAAAGATATTAGCATTGCCTTCAACATTCTGGCACGAATTTGATCCCGGTAAGGAAGTTTGACCATTAGAACTTCTCTCGATACAGCCGCACGCATCAATCCGGCTTCTCGCTTGCTTAGAAAACGCGCTTCCTCCAGTTGATAGATCAGCCCTTCAGCAGCAGTCTGTCCAATCTCTTCGCCAATACTATGATGAAGATGATTGTGCAGTGCCGATTGAGCCGGCAATTCAATGCGCTGTATGCGAACATATCCACCACCGCCGCGTTTACTCTCGACAAGATAACCTTTTTCCAGAGTGAAACGGGTGCTGATGACATAATTGATCTGGGAAGGCACACATGAGAACTGATCCGCCAGATCATTACGCTGAATTTCAATCATTCCTTCGGGACTTTCATGCAAAATACCCTTCAGATATCGTTCGATAATATCAGAGATATTACGCATCCAATCATCCTCCACTGTCTGAAACGTTAAGTCAATAAGGACCCACACGCCCCCACAGAGTACAACCTTCTCCACCCATTTAACCAATCAGAGAAACAGCGAATCTTGCTGTGTCAGATGTTAAACAGGAGAACAAAGGAAGCACGAAGGTCCTTTAAATATCCCTTGATCTTCTAATGAAATGTACAAGTTCTAAAGCACTTCTCATCAGAGAGCAGAAAAGTCAAACACCCGATTGTAAATAAAACAGGGGCTTTTTGGCCTTCAGTTGACTTTGACTTTCTTTGACTTTATATACATTATAGCATATTTTGCTGGTTTGCCAAGTGGGGGCACTATTCATTTTTTACGATTTTACACGAAATATTCGCAGGACACAAAAAAACCTCTCCCAAATATCAGGAGAAGTCTAATTTTCTCTTCATTACATTCCATACCGGCTCGAATCGAAGAAAGAAATCTGTGCTGGCGGCTTAGAAAAAATCAAGCAAATAGGTTTCACGTTTCGGTACAGCCTTCTCGAGTGCTTCAATCACGTTAGCCGGGCCTTCCAGTCTGCCGATCCGGGCCATCTCTACCGGTCTGCGATACCCCATCAATATGGTTGTAAGTGTTTGAATCGTAAGACGAATCGGCTGATCGTTCTGAGCGTGACGCTCTGTTTCCGCCTTTTTCCATATGGAAGCTGTTCCGTTCAGCGCCACGTTCAACTCCCATACCCCTTCATTCCACGGAGCGTATGCATCTTCCACCTCAAGTAAAATCTGTACAGTTGATTCCTGGCTTACAAAAGGGTACTGCGAGATGAACTGCTCCACACTCACAATTCGTGCCATAAAGTACGGTACGACCTCTTGTTGAATCCGTGGGTTATCCAGTTGAAATGCAAGCAGGTCACTTGCAGGCGCTTGCAAGGTGACTTCATCAATCATGGAATCATGATTGGCAATGAACGTCCATAAGCCTTGCCTTGCCTCCTCGTTCAAATGAACCATCTCACCGATGGTGAACTTTCCCTCCTTGACCTCATAGAAGATGTAACCTTGGGGTATTCCTGTCTCATTATAATAAACAGCTCGCTGACTGCCCTTTTTGACATAAACCGAATTGCTCCACCACGCGTCATCTCGATTCAACGTCCCATTATAACGCCCAGCATACTCATCATATACCTGCTTTAATACAGCAAGTTCAGGATTTCCCCGCTTGATCGTTCCCGGTGTCTGTTTTTTGGTTGGCAGCATAGAAGTCGTCAATTTGTATTTCTTAAATTCAACATAGGTTTCCCACCCATACTTCCGATAAAAACCAAATGAGAACGGATGCAGGAAGGATACGCTCTGTTTATTCCGATTCATCTCTTCCAGTGCGTATTTCAGTAGCCCGGCAACCCAGCCTTTGCGTCTGTACTCAGGCCATGTGGCTACACCTGCGATTCCGCCCATTTCAAAGGACCGTCCCTGAATATACGTCTGAAAAGGAATAATTTGAAGCTTGGCTCCAACCTGACCATCGGCGTAGACACCCAATACATTATGCGTTGCAAATTCCTGGCGCCGTTTCTCCAGTTGCTCCTCTGAGAGTGTAAATTGAAAAGCGTACTCGGAAAGCGCCATACACGCTTCATAATCGTCTGCTGTTAATTTGCGAAGTTCCATATCATTCTGCACCCCATTCTCTGTAGTGTAAGTCTCTTTGTGTAAAAAGCTGTACTAAACTCTTCCTTACATTTGAGTGTGTCAGAGGTTACCCCTAAAGTCAAACAGGAGATGCAGCTTTTGCATCTCCTGTTTATCAAGTTTCTTAAATCCAACATATAAAAATAAAAACCACCACCGAATATCATCGGCAGTGGTTCTTTGCTTGGCGGCGTCCTACTCTCCCAGGACCCTGCGGTCCAAGTACCATCGGCG
>NZ_JACHKG010000032.1:0-63148 GCF_014203995.1 Paenibacillus sp. JGP012
AGTACATTGAGTTCTATTACAACCGCAAGCGAATGCATGGCGCGCTAGGTTATCTTTCCCCTGCTCGTTTTGCAATGAAATTTACGGACAAATCCGTAGCGTAGTGTCTACTTTCTTGACATAGGTCCACTGGGAGTCTTATTTACTCGAAATACCACTGAAATCTCCCAATTATGCACCTTTTCAGCAAAATAGCATTCCTGAGAATCGTTACATTTTTCAAACACTCAAAATCCACCAAATAAGCTTCCCTCGAATCGTTAGAATAGCCGCGTCTCTTCATCCGCACTATCCCTCCGTGTCCCCTCACGCTTCTGGAGTAAGTACGATTAATTTGTCATCCCCGTCACGCGGTGTGCCGCGCCCATCGCGATTGTTCGTGAGCACGTACAGCTTGCCGTCTTCACCGGCACTCACATTGCGGATGCGTCCCCATTCCCCTTTGAAAAAAGGAACTACCTGTTCGACCTTTGTACCGTCTTCGGATAATATCACCCGCAGCAGCTGCTCTCCTCTCAGGTTGGCAGCTACCAGCGATCCGGCCCACGGGCCTTCCGTAATATAAGCTACGCCCGAAGGCGCCCAAGTTTCATTGCCACTATGCGCAAGCGGGGCCTGATAGGCGCCGCCACCATCGTCGTCACCCTCCACTTCGGGCCAGCCGTAATTCTCCCCGGCAATAATCCGGTTAATCTCGTCATGATTGCGTTGACCGTGCTCGGTCGCATAGAGATACCCGTTATCCGGGTTCCATGCCAGCCCTTGAGCGTTCCGATGCCCCATACTGTATACAGGTGAATTCGGCCAAGGGTTATCTGAAGGGATCGAGCCATCGAGACCGATACGCAGTATTTTTCCACCAAGACTGTTCTGGTCCTGTGCCAGCTCCGGTTCGTATCGCTCCCCCGTAGTAATGTAAAGCCGTTCATCCGGGCCAATCTTGATACGTCCACCGTTATGATTCACCCCGCCAGGAATGTCAGCAAGCAGCTCGCGGTCAATCACCGCTTTTCCACCATTCACCTTCAAACGCAGCACCCGATTGGCGATATCCTGCCCGTCCAGATAGGAGTGGTACACATACAAATATCCGTTGCTCTCGAAGTTCGGATCAATCTCCAGCCCCAGCAGCCCGCCCTCTCCTTCTTCGTTAAAAGGGGCCTCAAATTCAATCAGCGGTTCAGACTCCAGCTTTCCATCTGTAATGACGCGGATCGTTCCCGGGCGCTCTGTAACAAACATTTGCCCATCTGCAGCTGTTACTATCTCCCAAGGTGCATTCAGCCCCTCCACCAGCACAGACGCCTGATAAGGCACAACGAGGCTGCCTTGCTCTTCACTCTCTCCAGCAGTAGCTCCATGATTACTTCCCTTTGCCGTCTGCCCTTGACCCGTTCCCTCTCCCTGAGAAGACGATTGTGAGCTTGATGCCGGATCACCCGGTGTACAGGACGCGGTCAACAAAGCCATACTAAGTAATGATGCATACAGCGGCACGGTTAATCGATTGTTCATAACAGATTGAATTCTCCTTTCGTTCTGATCTCATTGATATAATATATGTCGGGCCTCTCTCCCACATCGCAGCTCTATCTGGAATCATTATAACGTATCAAAATTGAAAAGGCTTCCATGTCTCCGATGGCTCCATGTGTCTATGTCTTTATTCTTGCTTGATTCTTGCTTGATGCACAACGGCATTCATAAGATAAAACGTTTCGCCCTGTATTACCCTTGCCACTCCTCACTTAAACGATATCAAGCATCCTGCGACCATCTTGTGATTGGGAAATCCATGAATATCTTCTATAATAGAAACAGCACAACGAATCACGAACCTATGCAGCACATATGGAAAGGTGGATACATCCAATCATGAATCAAACTCCCTTATCAAGACTCGAAGCCGATCTGTCCGGGCAGGGGCTGGACGCCATGCTCATTACCGATCCCAAACATATTTATTACTTGACCGGATATGCCAGCAATCCGCATGAACGCTTTATGGGTCTGATGCTGGCGCGTGGCGAAGACCCGCTGTTGATTGTACCCGCACTGGACGCCGACGCCGCGGCAGCCGCTTCTTCCGTATCCAACATTGCGACGCATTCGGACACCGATAATCCTTATGCTTTGTTCGACCGATATCAGGGACGCCTGGGCCGGGTTGGTCTGGAAAAAGAATACGTCACCGTCTCCCGTTATGAGCAATTGACCTCCGCGCTTGGTGGTGCAAGCTTCGAAGATGTCGGTCCTTTGCTGCGCGCGCTGCGTGTCAACAAAACACCGGATGAAGTCGCTCGCATTCGCCACGCGATCTATCTTATTGAAGAAACGCTGCGCCAAGGTCTTACCCATGTGCGTGCAGGGGTAACGGAGATCGAACTGGTGGCCGAGATGGAATATCAGATGAAAAAGCTTGGAGCAGATGGCCCTTCCTTTGACACGATGGTGCTGACCGGGCCCAAAACCGGCCTGCCGCATGGCACGCCTGGTGAACGCAAGCTTCAGCATGGAGACCTGCTGATGTTTGATATGGGTGTGTACGCCGCGGGATATGCATCCGATATTACGCGGACGTTTGCATTTGGAGATATCACGCCAGAGCTGCGCACCATCTATAACACGGTGCTCTCCGCCAATGAAGCCGCTATTCAGGTAGTTAAACCAGGCATTACCTGTGCCTCGGTGGACCATGCTGCCCGCCAGGTTACGATTGCTGCAGGCTACGGCGAGCGCTTTATGCACCGTGTTGGACATGGACTCGGCATTGATGTGCACGAATATCCTTCACTTCACGGCGAGAATACGGACCTGCTTCAGGCTGGAACCGTGTTTACGATTGAGCCGGGAATTTATACGGCAGCAGGCGGCGTGCGGATTGAGGATGATGTGCTCGTAACCGAGACAGGTGTAGAGGTGCTGACGACCTATCCGAAAGAACTGCAAATCCTGACAGACTAGTCTGTATACAGAACGAGCTACGAAATACACAAACGCAAAAAATCCCGCTTTCCATGACCTCATGGTTTGCGGGATTTTAATTATTTTATTTCCTCACTGACAATTAGCCTCTCACAATTAAATTACTTGCCATTAAACGGCTTACCATTAACCTAAAAACGGCTTACCATTAATCCAACTCATGCGTAATATCCTTCCAGGACTCCAGCTGTGGCAGCTGCTGCTTCCCCCAGTAATCCAGAATCCATTGAATGATCACCGTCGGATCTGCCGTAGTATAGCTGTAATGCCGGAAACCGCTCTCTCCTTCCTGCAAACGAATCTCCGCCACCATTTGCCCGGGTTCATCAAGCGCAGCAGCCTGCATATACATACTTCCCTCCACCAGCTCCGAAGGTTCAAGCACCACATAATCCTGCAATTCCAGATTCGTAATTAACTCCACCAATAACGAGGCATTAATGCTATCATTCTCGTAGGTTGTGCCATTGCTTTCCAATGTATAACGCAGTGTTGAGTACATGTATGATTCCCCTTTGCCCTTGGTATGAAGTGATTGCCCACGAATGCTACACGTTCGCTCATAACGACAGGTTGTTTATATTATAACTTTTTCATAAAAATGTAAAAGCATTATTTCTTGTTTCGATAAAATATGATGTCTTTATAAGTTGAACTATTTATTTACACGTGAACGGAGAGGACAAAAAAACCTGAAAAAGCGGAGCGGTCGCCTGAAAGCTTTCTGCAAGAAAGCTGCTTCGGAAGCATACGCTTATCACCGGATTTTCCCCTTTAGAAAAAGGAATCGAAAAAATCTGGGGATAACAGCGATTGGAAGGTTATTCTGTCATCGGAGTGGATGGTGTAAAATCTTTAGTTCAACTTATAATTAAAAAATCCCCTGTACAGTCCAATTTCAAGTGGCTGCACAGAGGGAAATCTCAACATGATCCTTTTTGAATATTAATCAAGCCTCATCTTTAAACTTGAAGCTGCGTGCAGCATACAGAAACGGCGTTCCTACCGCAGTCAGCACAAACTTGATCAGATACGTGGTCAGGAAAATCTCCAGCCACACATCCCATGGATAGATGAAGACAAAGGCAACCGTGCAGAATACGAGTGTATCCACAAAGGAACTGATAATCGAGCTGCCGTTTGTGCGAATCCACAGCTGATTGCGTCCGGGCGCAACTTTGCGCAGCCAGCTGAACAGACGTACATCCAGAAACTGACTGATGAAATACGCAGACAAACTGCCGAGTGCCAATCGTGGCAGCAGACCAAACAATTTTTCCATGGATTCCTGAGCAAAGTCCGTCGGTGCCGGATCAAAGAACAATACCATCTGCATGAGAACCGTTGTCATGATCAGCGTGAAAAATCCAAACCACACCGCTTTCCGCGCTTCACCCGATCCATATTTCTCATTCAGCAGGTCACTCGTCAGATACATACTGACATACATCGTGTTGCCCAGCGTCAGCACTATGCCCATAATATCTATCGTTTTGGTCACCTGAATGTTGGCGATGACGGTTGCTACACCAATCCAGGCATACAGACCTTTTTTGCCGAACAAGCGGTAACACAAGAGGAAAAATCCATACGTCACGAGAACGAATACCGCTCCCCATCCTAAATTAAACATGAATACATACACTGCCTTCCTAGTTTTGATTACGCGGGATGGTTACGAACCGCGGCTTGGCGCAGGGCCAAAACATGAATACTCTATCACATCTCCTCCCCCTTGTCTATTGAAAAAAAGACTCCCGCCCTCGTGCCTGACCGCACGCTCCGGCGTAATTACACACGCAAGAGCCGCCCTTCGAAGTTCTCCGAAGGGCGGCTCAGCGCCATCTATTGCAGAACGCTCACCTTGCCGAGCATCTGCTTATCTCTTGCAAGAGCTGCGGCGCAAGGCCCCGCCCCAGCTTACGCGTGAGCCGCAGAATCCAGCTCACGGCTCTGATCGTTAAACGTATCCCGATCGTTTTCCTTCAAAATCTTGCTCGTCAGCAGTCCGGATGTCATCGACCCGTTCACGTTAAGCGCTGTACGACCCATGTCGATAAGCGGCTCCACGGAAATGAGCAGTCCAACCAGAGCCACAGGCAGATTCATGGTGGACAATACGATCAGGGAGGCGAAGGTTGCCCCGCCGCCGACGCCAGCTACACCAAACGAACTGATCATCACGACGAGGATCAACGTTACAATAAAGTCCCAGCTCAGCGGGTCGATACCGACCGTCGGAGCAATCATTACCGCCAGCATGGCCGGATATACCCCGGCGCAGCCGTTTTGCCCAATCGTAGCCCCAAAGCTTGCAGACAGGTTCGCAATGCCGTCCGATACGCCGAGTTTCTTCGTCTGTGTCTCCACATTCAGTGGAATGGCCGCAGCACTTGAACGGGACGTAAAGGCAAATACCAGCGTTGGCAGCACCTTCTTCACATACGTAATCGGGTTGAAGCCGGACAAAGTGAGGATAATAAGGTGAATAATAAACATAATTGCCAGCGCGACATAAGACGCTATCACGAATTTGATGAGCTTTAATATCTCTTCCGCATTGGTTGTCGCCGTTACCTTGGTAATCAGTGCTAAAATCCCGTAAGGCGTAAGCCTCAGCACCAGCGTAACAATCCGCATCACAACCGCATAAACGGCATTGACCATGCCGCGGAACGTTTCTGCCTGCTGTGGTTTTTTACGATCCAGTCCCAGCACCGCTACTCCGATAAAGGCTGAGAAAATAACAACCGCAAGGGTCGATGTACGGCGTTCACCTGTCATATCCGCAAATGGATTGGAAGGGATGAACTCCAGCACCTGCTGTGGAATCGTCTGATCCTTCACATCAGCCAGACGCTCCTCCACCTTTTGAATCTGTGCAGTCTCCCGATCTCCCCCTTGAATCTCAATGGAAGTCAGGTTGAAGCCCAGACTGGTTACAATGCTGACCCCGGCAGCAATAGCTGTTGTAATCAACAGGATTGCAATAATCGAAACACTCATTTTACCGAGGTTCTGCTTGCCCTTCAGATTCATGATCGCCGAAATAATCGACACCATGATGAGCGGAATCACGACCATTTGCAGCAAACGAACATATCCTGAGCCGACCAGATTAAACCAATCGACTGATTTCGCTATGACATCCGAACCTGATGTATAGATCAATTGCAGAATTACACCGTACACAACGCCCATACCAAGCCCCGCAAATACACGCTTCGTAAAGGAGATGTGTTTCTTCTGCATCCAGTAGAGCACACCCAGCAGTGCCAGCATAACTACTACATTCACAATCATTAGAAATGTATTCATTACCTCATATCCTCCTCAGACATGTTTAACCGGTGATCAAACCGATTTCTCTATTTATATATTTCCCACAAAAGGGACAATGAACAATATAACATATATCAAACTATTCTGGTAGGTATTAATTGATATTATGTAATATTCGTGTAATGGATGCACGTTTCATGAAAATAATTGCAGTTTTATGAAAAAAGTTGTATTCAACCCGCGGTTAATTTTGTAAAATAGGTATATCCGCTTATTCCCAAGTTTTATAAACATGAAAACTAGGTCTTTGTTCGTTGGTAAAAAGGCCATACGATAAAAGAAAAGGGATAATGTTAACGAATATGACGTGAAAGGATGATTGTATGTTTCGCAAACGAACCGTTGCCGGCAAGATCAGGGGTACACTGTTCCTTGTGCTGCTGGTTGCCTCCCTGTTGTTCAGTATCAGTTTCTATGCCGTATCAATGAATATTATTCAAAGCTATGTGCTACCACAATTCGATAAAGTCCTGAGCACATCCATTCAGGATATATACAAAAACACATCTGCATCCAAAATTTTGCAGGTGCAAAGTGGCGGAGCAGGCGCCGAAGGTGCTGCCATGACGTTAGAATCCTCCCTGTCCGAAGAAGCCAAAGAACACAGCCTCGATGCTGTCTACGTTGTCGCCCTTCAGGATGATCAGGCCAGCGTCGTTGTTGCTAGCACTAACTCAGGCATGAAGGCCGGAGATGTCGTAGACATCAACCCAGCAATGACAGAGGCAGGTGAGAAGAAACAAGCTGCGATCAGTTCCGTTTATGCAGATGCCTATGGTGTACATAAAGCTGTATTTATCCCGATTTCAGGAAGTAATATGCTCATGGCCGTCAGCATGGATGCCAAGTTTATTCAGGATAAAATTGCCCAGATCTTCTGGCTGTGCCTGGGTATCACTGCTTTGGTATTTGTACTTGGCTGGCTCATCTCTGCCAGTATGGTCAAAAGAGTCACCAGACCAATCAGCACGCTTGTTGAGCACAGCAAGCGAATCTCTCAAGGTGATCTGACCACGGAGCTCAAGATGAAGGGCAAGGACGAAATTGCCCAGCTGGCCGCAAGCTTCCAGACCATGACGCATAATCTCAAAGAAATGATCAGCCAAGCGCTGTCTACCTCCAACGAAGTGGTGGTTGGCTCCAATGACCTGCTGCAGCGGGTGGAATCCATGTCCGGCATGGTACAGAACTCCAGCCAGGCCGCAGAAGAAGCCGGAAAGGGCAGCGTCAGCATTGCTTCCAGTGCATCCGAGAATGCAAGAGCCATGGAAGAGATCACGCAGGGCATTATGCATATCGCTTCGTCTGCATCAGAAGTCTCGGATCAGATTAGCGAAGCCGCAACAGAAGCAACAAACGGCAATCAGCTTGCACAGAACGCAGTTGAACAGATGGAGCGCGTTGGCGCAACGGCCAGCGAATCGTTGCGTTACATTGAAACGATGAATGAACGTTCTGTAGCGATCGGTACAATCGTCAATTCCATCTTTGAAATTACAAAACAAATTAACATGCTGTCGCTCAATGCCTCCATTGAAGCTGCACGTGCCGGTGAACACGGACGCGGGTTCGCTGTCGTCGCCGGAGAAGTCCGCAAGCTGGCAGAACAATCCAAGACGGCAACAGAGGAAATCGCTGATTACCTCGGCACCATTCGCGAAGACGCCGAGCGCTCCGTAAGTGCAATGAACCGTGTAACACAGGAGATTGGTTCTGGAACCGAGGTTGTGCAGAAGGCTGGTTCGGCGTTCCAGCAGCTGAATGAACTCATTCAAAATGTTAATCTCACCATTCAGACGGTATCCTCATCTACACAGCAGGTGTCTGCAGGTGCAGAAGAGGTCAGCGCTTCGGTGGAAGAAACAGCACAGATTACATCCAGATCACGTGAGAGCATGCAGCAGATTGCTGCTACGGCTGAACTGCAGCTGAACGAGATGGATTCTCATTCCAATACGGTTCGCCACCTGCATGAGCTGGCTGTCGAACTGCAAACGGCAATGAAGAAGTTCACGATTAACTAGAGGATGCGCTTGTTGCTCCAATCTCAACCGAAACATACGAGAACCGGGCACGAACAAATATCTATAACCTTGCTTCCAAAGATTTAAACAAGAGAACATGATCGAATGATAAAGAACACCCCCATGTAGCAGCAGCTTCGTTCATACCGAACGGGCTGCCCTCCCTTGGGGGTGTTCTTTGGATTAGATTCGATATATGTTGAACATACAATGATGATTAGATGAATTAGATGATTATTCCTAATAGAAGTCAGCTTATAGAAGACCTCATATTTATTCTCCCTGCATTACGCCCATAATCTCGTATACTCGCTTCATATCCAGTGACGAGCGCAAAGAATCAGCCACCCGATCAAATTCCATCTCCTTACGCTCATGAGCGCTGTACGTTTCCTCCAGCGGTGCAAGTCCCTTCTTTTCTCGCAGACCGTTCAGCCAGGAGCGCCGGAATAGATCGCTTTCGAACAAACCGTGTAAATACGTGCCCCATACGCTTCCATCGGAAGTGCCCCATCCCTCCAGAAAGGACTCTCCTCCTGCATGAGCAATCTCAAACAGCGCAGTCACCTGCTCTGGCTCATGGCACTCGGTGACACCCATATGGATTTCATATCCGTTTACAGGTACAGAAGCTGTGCTTGTGTGTGCTTCCTGGTCTGCGTTTATGTCTGAATTCGTCATGCCACTAAGACGGAACGGATGAAACGGCTGTACCTTGCCCGATGCCCGCACCGTCTGTTTGTGCTGAAAAAATGTCGTGGACAGCGGTAACAATCCGATGCCCTCGGCTTCCTGAATCTGGTTGGCCTCCACTGCAAACGGGTCCTTCAGGTGACGTCCCAGCATCTGATATCCGCCGCATATGCCGACCAATTGCACTGCCTTTTGTTCTACATCGTTCAGGATTGCCCGCTCCAGACCCGACTCCCGTAGAAAAATCAAATCACCGATTGTATCCTTTGTACCTGGCAAAATAATTGCATCCGGTCTGCCCAGTTCTTCTGGAGAGGTCACATAACGCACATTCACATCCGGTTCGCGAAGCAACGCATCGAAGTCCGTAAAGTTAGAAATGCGCGGATATCGGATAATAGCAATATCCAGCTCCGTTTGCCCGCTTTTTCCATAACGCAGGGAATCCAGCACCACCGAATCCTCTGCTTCAATCTGTATATCTCTTATGTATGGCAGCACACCCAGGACAGGAATGCCTGTACGTTCCTCAAGCCAGTCCAGACCGGGCTGCAGCAAGGAAAGATCTCCTCTGAACTTGTTGATAATGAAGCCTTTGACACGGGCTGCCTCATGGGGCTCCAGCAGTTCAAGCGTACCGACAATCGATGCAAATACACCACCGCGATCAATATCGGAGATCAGAATCACCGGTGCATCCGCCCATCCGGCCAGGTTCATGTTCACGATATCCCGATCCTTTAGATTAATCTCAGCCGGGCTGCCCGCTCCCTCCATTAAAACGATATCGTAGGCATTCCGAAGTCGGTTCAAGGCATCCATTACGGTCTGCCTGGCTTCTGGAAGAAAATGCTGACGGTAATCCGACGCACTCATCTGGGCAAAAGGAACACCATGAACCACAATCTGTGAATGCATATCCCGCACAGGTTTGATCAGAATTGGATTCATATCGGTTGTAGCCTCGATTCCACAGGCTTCAGCCTGTGCCCCCTGCGCTCGTCCAATCTCCTTGCCATCTGCTGTGACGTAGGAATTCAGCGCCATATTCTGTGATTTGAACGGAGCTGGCCTGAAGCCGTCCTGCTTGAAAATCCGGCATAGCGCCGTAGTAATGACGCTTTTCCCTACATCCGAAGCCGTTCCCTGCAGCATCAGTACGGCCGCCGGTTGTTTTGGTTTCTCTCGCACGCTGCTCCCCCCCTGTCTGCATCTGCTTTCTTTACAACGATCGTTACAGCCAAAATAGTCCTTGAAGCACGCTTAACACCGTCAGCAAAGCGGCTTCCAGAAGTTCATTCATGGCACCGTATGTATCCCCGGTAAGCCCTCCAAGTCGTGTACTGATCCGGGAAGCCACCAAGCGGCCAATATAATAACAAGCGACAGGCAGGACAATAACAGCCGATACAGGATACAGCCACCACGGTAAGGTTCCAAACCCGCTGACCATTACATCCGCAACCGCTGTATCCGGTTTAAACAGCCCTACCGCAGCCAGCGTGACTACTCCTGCAATCAGCGTAAGCATGAGAGCGGCACGACGTGATCGCTGGACCTCCCTGCGCTCACCAAGCCCTTTGAATAATACAGCGAGCCCGTCATCTCCGCGTGCATTAGGCCAGGCCGACATCGCGTACACCATGAACCAGCGGCTCCAGATCATGGGCAGAATCAGCAAAGCGCCGTACACCCAGCTGCCGCTGGCAATAAAGTCCGCGATCAGAGCAGCCTTCATCATAAGCAGCAGCACGCAGGCTATAACCCCCATCGCTCCTACCCGGCTGTCCTTCATAATCTCCAGCATACGTTCACGGCTGCGGTAACTGAGCAGTCCATCCGCCGTATCCATCCATCCGTCGAGATGAAGCCCTCCGGTCAGCCACACCCATAACGTCAAGGTCAGAACCGCTGCCGGAAAAGCAGGCAGAAGTTGACCGCTCAGTGCGCCAACAAGCCAGACACATAGACCGATTGCCGCACCGACAAGCGGATAATACACTACACTTTCACGCAGCAGTGGCGGCACAAAATCAAGCTGCATTTTCACAGGAAAACGGGACAAAAATTGAAATGCGGCCGCAGCCGCATATTTCCGCTGCGGAACGGCTGAACCGGATGCACCCTGCTTCATAAACGATACTCCTTGCTTTTTAATTCAATCGCGATGCCCACGGTGACGAGAAATACTTCACCGCAGATCGCTGCGATACGCTGATTGAGCACCCCCGCCAGATCACGATAAATGCGGCCCAGCTTGTACTCAGGCACGATTCCATCGCCTACTTCATTTGTAACAAGCACAAGCAGACCCGGATAGGTTCGAATCGCTTCCACCAGCGCATCCAGCTGTCCCTGAAGTACATGGCTCTCGTCCTGTTCATGCGCTAACAGCACATTGGTCAGCCAAAGAGTCAAGCAATCGACCAGAATTGTCGGTGCAGAAGTACCCGTATGACCTTCGCCCATGCGTTTTATCAGCGCGGGCAAAGCCAGTGGTTCCTCCATCGTTCGCCAGAGGTAACCCGAGTCCTCGCGCTGCTTCTGATGCATCGCAATGCGTTCACGCATCTCGTCATCATATGCCTGGGCTGTCGCCACATACCACGCCTCCGAGGAACGCTGCATACAGAGACGCTCGGCGAACGAGCTTTTACCGCTGCGTGCCCCGCCTGTGACCAGTACACTCATCGGGAGCCATCTCCTGATCCATCGGACACACCAGCACTTGTGAAGGTTGCCATCTCATTCAGAATGAGGCATGCCGCATCAATCAGATGCAGACTAAGCACCCCGCCCGTTCCCTCACCGAGACGCATATCCAGATCAAGCATCGCCTTCAGTTCAAGCTCACGCAGCAGCGCTGCATGTGCATTCTCATTGGAGGTATGCGAAGCGATCATATAGGCTGTACTCAGAGGAGCCAGGTGTCTCGCAACCAGCGCAGCAACTGTGGAGATAAATCCGTCTATAACGACAGGACAGCGATGAGCTGCAGCAGCAAGGATAACCCCGGTGAGTCCGGCAATCTCCAGCCCGCCCACCTTGCTTAACACATCAAGCGCATCGTCCGGGTCAGGTTGGTTCACACTCAGCGCCTGGCTGACAACAGCCGCTTTACGCTGCAGACCCGCATCGTCCAGCCCCGTTCCGCGTCCAACCGCAGCAGCAGGTGCTATGCCGGTGAGTGCACTCATCACCGCAGCACTTGCCGTGGTATTCCCGATCCCCATCTCTCCAGTGACAAACAGCTGTGTACCTTTTGCCACTTCTTCGGCGACCACCTCCACACCTGTCAAGATGGCCTGAATCGCCTCATCACGAGTCATCGCCGCCCCTTGGGCCATGTTGGCTGTACCTTTACGAACGTTGCGGGAGAACAGATCTGCATGCTGCAGATCAGCATTTACACCGATATCAACACAGATGACCTCTGCTCTCGCCTGACGGGCCAGCACATTCACAGCAGCACCGCCAGCAAGGAAATTCATCACCATCTGCGGTGTTACCTCCGCTGGAAAAGCACTAATGCCTTCTGCGACCACACCGTGATCCGAAGCCATCACAATCACCGCTCTGCGATCAAACCGTGGGCGAGCTTTCCCCGTCATACCTGCAAGACGAATCACCAGCTCTTCCAATTTCCCGAGACTTCCGGGCGGTTTCGTGAGTACATCCACATGAGCAGATGTTTCCGCAGCCACGTTCCGGTCAGGAGCCACAATTTTTGTCAGCCATTGTTCCAATATCTGTTCATTCTTCATCCAACCAGCACTTCCTTCATCAAAATAGGGGGTTCTCCCGCTTCATTAAAACCAATACCCGCATTTATTTCTTGTCCCGACGCAGCAGCAATTGAGGCACGGCATGATTCGGATGGGACACCATCACAGGTTCAACGCGAAAAACGTCCCGAATCTGCTCTTCCGTCATCAGGCTGTGAGGTGTGCCCTTCCCGACCATTGCACCTTCCCTCAGTGCCAGAATCCGATCACAAAACAATGCAGCCAGATTCAAATCATGCAGCACAGCCACAATGGTAATGTTGTTTTTCTGCCGCCATGCAGCCAGCAGCTCCATGAATTGCATCTGATATTTAATATCCAGAAACGTCGTTGGTTCGTCCAGCAGCAGCAGGCGCGGCTCCTGTGCCATCACTTTGGCGAGTGCCACCCGCTGCCGCTGTCCACCGCTCAGCGTATCCAGCGGCCGCTCTGCAAGCTCCGTCAGTCCCAGCTCTTCCAGCACACTGTCGACCACCCGGGCCCCGTCTGCTGTTTCTCTGCCCAGCCAGTTCTGGTACGGATATCGACCCATTTCCACGACATCGCGTACAGGATAGGAGATCGCCGGCAGACCATCCTGCTGCAAAACGGCAATCATACGTGACAGATCCTTGCGGCTGTAAGAGCCGATATCGCGACCATCTATCGTAATCTGACCTGTACTTAGTTCTTCCGTTCCAGCTATAAGCTGCAGCAGGGTTGACTTCCCGCTTCCATTCGCCCCAACGACGCCCCACCATTCTCCTTCCGCAATCTGCCAGTTTATATCTTGTAATGCATGATGGTCTCCATATGATTTGCCTGCCCCTGCAAGAGACACCAGCATCTTGCTTGAACTCGCTCCGGAAGAACCGTTGGATTGTGCGTCCACTGGCCGTCCAGTGCCCTGTTTCCCATGCTGCCTCATCCTTTGTTTCATCTGCTTCTTCACGGCATCATCCCCTTCTGCAGCTTTTTGTTCCGATGCAGCAAGTAGGCAAAGAACGGCGCCCCGACAAATGCCGTGACAACGCCGAGCGGAATTTCCGTCGGAGCCAGCAGGGAGCGGGCAATCGTATCTGCCCACACCATAAAGATCGCCCCACCAATAGCAGACAGAGGTACCAGCAGTCGATAATCCGGCCCTACCAGCAGCCGCAGCATGTGCGGGATAACCAATCCGACAAAGCCGATTACACCCGACACAGAGACAGCCGCGGCCGTAAGAAGCGTGCCCGCGGCGAGCACGGACAGCTTGAGTCTGTCCACGCCAACACCGATATGTGCAGCCTGACGTTCACCGAGTGCCAGCACGTTCAGTGAACGCGCCCGGCTCCACAGAAAGACCAGCCCAAGCAGGAAATACGGGAAAAGGATGGCCGTATACGACCACCCGCGCAAAGCCAGACTTCCCATCGTCCAGTATATAATTTCATTAATCGTTTGCTTGGACATGGTCGACAGGAACGAAACGACCGCAGCCAGAAAGCTTTGCATAACGACGCCTGCCAGAATCAGGCTGTGCGTAGGAATTTTACGCCCTTCACGAGCCAAAGCCATGACAAACCACAGGGTAATGACCCCGGTCAAAAAGGCAACCAGCGGCAGCGTCCAGATTCCGATCAAGGCATACTGCAGGCCGAAGAAGATCAGAAATGCTGCCCCTACCGAGGCTCCTGATGATACTCCGAGTGTAAACGGATCGGCCAGCGGATTGCGCAGCACACCTTGAAAGCCCGCTCCCGCAATGGCAAGTGAAGCTCCAACCAGCATCGCAAGCAATACACGCGGGAAACGAACCTTCCATATAATCTGTTCGGACGCCTTGCCCCAATCCGGTGTAACCCAGTCGCCGATCCACGGCATCTTATGAATAAGAATGCCCGCGATGTCCCCGATTGGCAGTGCCACTGAACCAATGCCTGTGCAGATGAGCACGGTAAAAACCAGCAGCGCCATGCCCATCGTTCCAAACAGCATCAGCTTCCTGCTCATTTGAACAGGTCAGGATAGATTGCTTTGGCTACTTCTTTCAACCCTTGGGTTACACGAGGTCCCGGACGGCTTAGCAAGTTAGCATCCAGACCAATCACCGCATTATTCTTCACTGCTGTAATTTGATCCCAGCCGCTACGTGCCTTGATGATCTGATCGAGCGTTTTGGAGTCCTCCACTACATCATTGGCATACAAAATAACATCCGGGTTGGAGGCAATAACATTCTCCTCATTAATCTGATACCAGCCCTCTTTGTCTGCAGCAATATTGGTGCCGCCTGCAACCGTGATCAGCTCATCCATGAACTCACCTTTACCTACGCTCCAGCCTGGAGAGAACTCAATATATACTTTCTTCTTGTCCTCCGGTTTTACAGCTTGTACCGCTTCGGTCACATCAGTTACATCCTGCTTCATCTGTGCAATCAATTTCTGCGCCTGCTCCTGATGATCAGTAATTTTACCGAAGGTTTCGATATTGTTCATCACATCGTCGATGGATTTAGGGTCGGTTTTGAAAATGGTGATACCCATATCACGCAGCTTTTTCACTGCATCCTCGCTTAATGAAATGCCTCCGAATACGATATCAGCATCGGCTGCAATAACGGACTCTTCATTCGGCTTGTTGATGCCGCCCATTTTGGCTTTAGTTTTGGCCGCTTCCGGATAATCGTCATAATCGGACACACCAATAATCTCATTGTCCAACCCAAGGGCAAACAGAGACTCTGTCTCGGCAGGAGATACGGATACAATTTTGGTTGGTGCTTTTTCGAACGTGAATGATTCACCTGTCGCATCTGTAACGGTAAGTGGATATTGGGTTTTCAGATCCGTTTGTGTTTGTTCCTGAGTTTGCTCCTGTGCAGGCTGTTGCGAACTACCTGCTCCTTCTTTCGTTGTTGCATTGCCGCATCCAGCCAGCGCCAGTGCCAGCATCGCTGCACTCAGCAGAGATGATAGTGCTTTCCAGTTCTTAATCATTGATTTAAACTCCCCTTCTCTATCTGTACTATTGTTGTTGCATATTACCTCACTCTTAATGCTCTGCCCCATCTTGGTGTTCCGATGAAACGAAAATGAAGATGTGTACACGTTTAACGGAGAGTGCAGAACCAATTTGGAGAAACGAAGTGTTCGCCTTTATCACCGGATTTTCCCCTCAAATTAAAGGAATCCAAAAAATCCGGGGATAACAGCGATCGGAAAATGGTACTGCAATCGGAGTGGCTCGTGTAACATAATATTTTTGAACACACCGTGTACAACAAGAAAAATCCCCGATCCTCTTACAAAGGATCAGGGAGAACGTCTCGCTTACGGCAATCTGTACATGTGCAGCACTAGGCTGTCCATGCGCATAGAATGGCCCGAAACGTTGTCCTTTCCTCGAAGGAACAGCGGCTTGTACGTCCAGGGCTGGTAACCTGACTTACAGGAATACTCCTGTTTCACAGTGGCGGGACCGTGCCGGATTTGCACCAGCTTCCCCATTTTACCCTTATGCAGATCATGACCTTGTGTTTCCTTATCATGAATAACCTCTCCACACACGGGACCCTTGGTCGTTAATAATGAATTAAAACCAATCTAACACAGCTGTATTATTCGGTACAGAACACGTCAGCTCAGGCAGCACATCTCATCTCACCCCATACAACCTGTCCATACCGAGCATACTTCTGTTGTGATTATAGGGTATATTGCTTAACCTTACAACCCGATTGGCGGAAAAGACCCCCTCCGGCCCAGCCATCTCCCGCCCTGCTTTTGCAGATGAACCTGAATGGCTTGACCGGGGATTACGTGAGTATCCCAGAAGCCAACGCCGTCAAGAAGTCGGGAAAGCATATAACGAATGACCCCGCCATGTGTCACAATGAGTATTCTTTGTTCAGTCCTCGGGGCTGGCTTGTAGATCTCTCCCGCAGGCGATACGGTTTCATCCAACCATAAGTGCTCGTCCAGAAATGAATCCATGCGCTCGACAAAAGACGACCACGCTTCACCCCCAGGTGGTGTAACGTCCTGCGGATGATCAATCCAGCTTCGGTAGATCGGATTATGCTTCAATCGCTCATAGGTCAGACCTTCCCACTCTCCAAAATCATTCTCGCGCAGGCGCCGGTCCAGCGTCGCCTCCGCAGCTGCCTGCGGCGCAATATGCGCAAGCGTCTGGCGACAGCGAAGCAGGTCGCTGCAATATACAGCGTCCCATGCGAGATCGCGGCATTGCTCGCGCAGCATAGCCAGCTCTTCATTTGCATCAGGCAGCAGAGCGATGTCGGTATGCCCCAAATATTTTTTTTCCACATTCCAGGACGTCGTCCCATGACGGATCAGCACAATGCTACGCTGCGGGCCAAGCTGCTCTGATTCACCCACTAGTGCTGCACTACGTTCTGCTTGATGCCGCCGCCCTCTCTTTATTGCCATAACAGCGTGCCTCCCGTCAGCCGTACAACAAGCACGGTCAAGAAACACAGGACAACAAAAGCACCCGCCGACCAGAACATCAGCCGTGTCGTTCGCACAATATCTTCTGCCTCCATTGGCCGCGTTGGTTCACCCATATACGCACGAAACGAGGAAACGCCGTGATACACATTATGTCCGCCCAGCCGAATGCCCAGCGCACCAGCAACGGCCGATTCCGGGAAACCGCTGTTCGGGCTTGGATGCAGTCTTGCATCCCGGGTAACCATACGCGCTGCGCCTTTGGCGTCCAGCTTCATGACCCATGCTCCCGTAATTAACAGCATCGCCGTCAGACGGGCAGGAATCCAGTTCGCCCAATCGTCCAGACGGGCCGAAGCCCAGCCGAGATGCAGATATTTGTCATTTTTATAACCAACCATAGAGTCCAGTGTGTTGACAGCACGGTACGCCATAGCCAGCGGAGCACCGCCAATAAGTGCATAGAACAGAGGTGATACGATGGCATCCACGATATTTTCCGCGACCGTCTCCACCGTTCCCCGAACGACCTCAGGCTCGTCCAGATGTGCTGTATCACGTCCCACGATCATGCCGAGTGCACGCCTCGCTGCAACAAAGTCCTGCTGTTTCAGATGACGGTATACTTCCATGCCTGCATCACGCAGTCCTTTGGAAGCAATGGTAGTGGCAATAAGAATGACTTCGGCTATGCCGGATACGATCGGATGGATCAAGCCCAGCAGGAGAAGCACACCCCACGTGACAGCAAAAGAACCCCCTGCAATCAGGAGCGGAAATAACAGACCAGCTCTTGTCAAACCTTCATTCGTCTTCACGCGTGCTCGAATTATACGCTCCAGCGCCGAGATCGCTTTCCCCATGCCGATCACCGGATGAGGAATCCAGCGCGGGTCTCCGATGCACCGGTCCAATATGTACGCAAGCATAATGATCCAGGCTCCTGCCATGCCTGCCCAGAACGATGATGCCCATAGGTGTCCAACATCAAATGTCATTGTCGCCCTGTCCTCTCCTCTCTTTCCAATGCAGTCCAGCCTGCAGGCTTTCCGTCACCGTGTCATATACCAGTCTGCCAATCGCCGCACCCAGAGCCGTAGCTGTACCGGCGTACGTATGCAGCGGCTGGCTCTCATGCTTGGTCCGGCGCACTGCGAGCACAATAGCATCGGTCGTTGTGCCTGTGGCAGTCTGTCCGTTCTCCGAATCCTTGATGCCTGCATCGGCAAGTGCCGCTGCCTTGGCCTCGACCGCTGTCTGAATGGCGTTAACCATCGCACCCGGGGTCATCTGCCCATTCAACCAGAGCATGATATTAATCGTACCCGGGACATATGAAGATGTGTTTGATGTATTGGATGAAAATGTGTTTGATGTATCAGAGATATCCGTCCCACTGTGCCGATCGTAATCTGCCGAAACATCTTCCGTCTCTCGCAGCGTCGAGGCATTCGCTTGATGTTTTTCTCCATAAGCATCAAAAACAGTTCTCTCCGAACCAGCGCGTGCTGCATTCGATACCCCTGCGGTGGTACAGCACAACAACCCGAAAGCATCACATGTATACTCCTGAATCGAGGTATGCTCCAGCCTGACCGCTGTTAACAATCCGGCACACATCTCCGTTCGTTCCTGCCATTCGAGCAGCGCCTGCTCGATGTCACGGGGCGGATCATCACAACGGTAGTGCTTGTCCACATAGATGTTAAAGACACGGTCCAGTTCGAACATACCTCCACCGTACACCGCACTTGATAATGCCTGTGCAGGCTGTGAACTGAGCGCCCTGATATGCCGTTTATGTGCAGATAGGAGCAGACCTGGCCAGGAAGAGGACACATAGGTATTCTCGTCTTTTTTTCCATGTGCAAAATAGTTATAAAACGGGAGTGTCACAGCGGCTCCCCTCCCTTTATTTTTTCGGAATGCTGCGTATATTCCTGCTGACTCTCCTGATCTGCAACTGCCAGATCCTGGTCCTGATGCTCGCTTCGTTCAAGCACACTCCCCAGCACCTCAAGCAATCTGTCATTGGCCTGGGCATCTTTTACCGCGAAGCGGACATGCCCTGCACGGAGGCCTGGATACATGGCGCAGCTGCGAATCAGAACGCCACGCCGCCCCAGTGCCTCCTGCATCGAAGCTGCCGTCCAGAACTGCGGAACATGTACCAGCAGGAAATTGGCCTCTCCCGGTGTTACACTGCATCCATACCTCTCCAGCGCTGCAACCAGCCGTACACGCTCCTGCGCAATCAACGTGATCGTCTGCTGTTCATAATGTTCGCCGCTGCGCAGACAGGCTTCACCTGCAACGAGCGCCAGCCCGTTTACGCTCCAGGTGACCTGTTTCCGTGTCATCGCCTGGATATATTTCGGGTTGCCTATGGCATATCCGAGCCGCAGACCAGGGATGGCGTAGAACTTGGTCATGGAGCGAATGATGATGACATTCGGATACGTATTTATATCTGAAGCAAGAGACTGACGCTCTGCTGCCGAAATAAAATCAATAAAAGCCTCGTCAATGACAAGCACGGTATCACTCTCTTCAGCTGAGCGTGCGAGCCTGTGAAGCACCTCCAGCGGATACTGCACACCGTTTGGATTGTTAGGCTGTCCGAGGAAAAGCAGGTCCACCTTTTCCATCAGCCGTTCAATATCTTCGGGCCTCGCACGCCAGTTCAGCTCTTCCCGCCCCATCGCATGTGTAACCTCCGCACCGAATTGCCTTGCCAAAGCACGGTACTCCGAAAAGCCCGGCTCTACAGTTCCCACTCTGCGCGGAGCAAGTCCAAGCAGGATCAGCGCCATACTTTCGGCCGCACCGTTGCCCACAGAGATTTGTTCCTGTGTTACTCCCAGCCGTTCACTCAGCAAGGCTTTGAATCCACGATGCCCTGGATCGGGATAACGAAGCACAAAATGCAGCCCCTGCTGCAAAGCCTCCAGCACTTCCCTCGGCGGTCCTAACGGATTAATATTGGCGCTGTAATCCAGAAAATCTGTGGCATTTCCTCCAAAACGTGAAGCAGCGGTCTCCACATCTCCGCCATGTCCGAACACTTCAATATAACCGGTCATTCATCCGTCATCCTCTCTGCATGTTGTTTTTATTATGGAGGGCATGGGAGGTACGGGTCAATCCTGTATTGTTTTCATTTTATGATTGGGGCCAAAGCCAGAAGTTGTAAACAAAGAGGTTACGTGTTTTCTTTGTGTCCTAACCGCAATTCGTTTACAATAGAAGAGGAATTTCAGGAGCTTCGGTTTTCTGATTCATTTGTACAAGCTTCACTACATAGGGGGCTTACACGCCTCTCATATACATTAATGGAGGAATGACCATGCTGTTTGTAGATAATCAGGGTATTACAGATCCTTCTGTAAACCTCGCGATTGAGGAGTACATATTGAAGCATCTGCCGATGGAGGATGACAGCTATCTGTTGTTTTACATCAACCGTCCGTCGATCATTATCGGTAAACACCAGAACACGATTGAAGAGATTAATATCGAGTACGTTCAGGATAACGGAGTGCAGGTGGTACGTCGCCTTTCCGGGGGCGGGGCGGTGTATCACGATCTGGGCAACCTGAACTTCAGTTTTATCACTGCGGATGACGGTCAGTCCTTCCACAACTTCCGCAAGTTCACCCAGCCTGTCGTTGAAGCCCTGCATGAGCTTGGCGTGAATGCCGAGTTGACCGGGCGCAATGATCTGCAAGTCGGTGAAAAGAAAATTTCCGGCAACGCGCAATTCGCCACTCGCGGACGTATGTTCAGTCATGGCACGCTGATGTTTGATCTGAATCTGGAGCATGTTCAGGCATCCCTGAACGTCAATCCCGAGAAATTCAAATCCAAGAGCACCAAATCGGTACGCAGCCGCGTAGCCAACATTCGTGATCTGATTGACACCAATCTGACGATTGAAGAGTTCCGTGATGAGCTGCTGCGTCACATTTTCCGCATGGAGCCGCAGGACGTTCCTCAGTATAAGCTGACCGAGAAAGACTGGGACAAAATCAAGGAAATCTCGGCCGAGCGTTATAACAACTGGGACTGGAACTACGGTCTGTCACCGGAAAGCAATGTAAAACACACTCGCAAATTCCCTGTTGGCATTATTGATCTGCGTATGAACATCAAGGATGGCCGCATCGAGGATATCAAAATCTTCGGAGACTTCTTTGGTGTTGGCGATGTAGCGGATATCGAGGATATGCTGCGCGGGAAGCGTTATGAAGAAACCGAAGTGCGTTCAGCACTGGATGGCTTGGATGTGAAACATTACTTCGGCAACCTGGAGCTGGAAGACTTCATCGGTCTTATTTTCCTGGAGGAGTAACAGAAATAAACAAGCAATTTAGATGGATATAGATTGTTTGAACGAAATAGGATCACAGCAACGGAGAGGACAGAAAAAACCTGAAAAAGCGAAGCGTTCACCTTTATCACCGGATTTTCTCCTTATAAATAAAGAGTTCAAAAAAATCCGGGGATAACAGTGATTGGAAGGTTATTCTGTCATCGTAGTTTTTGTGTGAGCCTATTTCGTTCAATGAAATAGAGCCAGATAAAAAAGGAGAGAAACGCACACATGACTTACAAACTCATCGCGATTGACATCGACGACACCCTGATTAACGACAACAAGGAAGTTACACCCGCTACGCAAACTGCACTGGAACAAGCGGTAGCCCACGGTGTCGTGGTAACTCTCGCTACTGGACGCGCGTATGCTTCTGCACAGGCACTTGCTCGCCAAACCAAGCTGAACGTGCCGATTATTACGTATCAAGGCGCTTTGGTGAAAAACCTGCTGGATGAAAAAGTGCTGTATGAGCGCTATGTGCCGCAGGAGGCTTCCCGCAAGCTGTTTGACTACTGCCTGGAGAAAAACCTGCACCTGCAGACGTACATCGACGACAATCTTTATGCCCGTGAGGAAAATCAAAAGCTGCTTGATTATGCCAAATTAAACGGCACGCAATATTACATCGAGTCTGATTTCATTAAAGTGATCGAGCAGCCAACACCAAAACTGCTCATCATTGATGAGCCGGACTATCTGGATCAAGTGGCTGTCGAGCTTCGTGAGCTGCTCGGACCCGAGGTACACATTACGAAGTCCAAACCGTATTTCCTCGAAATCATGCATAAAGAAGGCACGAAGGGCCACGCGCTGACGTTCCTGGCCGAGCATTTCGGTCATCAGCTCAGCGAGTGCATCGCTATTGGCGACTCGTGGAACGATCACGAGATGCTGGAAGTGGCCGGTCTTGGTGTAGCGATGGGCAATGCCATCCCTGCCCTGAAAGAGCTGGCCGATTACATTACTGCAAGCAACAACGAAGACGGTGTTAAAGAGGTTATCGAGAAGTTTGTACTGAATGCAGAGTAAATAAGGCGTAAAAAAAACAGTCTGGGACACAAAAATTCATGGTCCCAGACTGTTTTTTTTATTTCTTATGTTTTGAGAGCAATGCGGCCGTGATGAAGGATAATTGAAGAGAAATTGTGATGGCTATAGATACAATAACACGATCTGTATCTGGAACTGGAGCCAAGTACAACAAGAGAAAACATACAATTAAAGAAATAATAACGCTGGCTATAAAATTGAATAAATTCTTTTTCATTCTTCCTCCCCTTACTTGCTCATAGCAAGCCTTAAAGAATCCATCATTTTCTGGATACGACCATCAGGCTCCAACTGAAATGACGGAATAATCTCATCTATTCTTTGCTGGAAAAGCTCTGGATCTTCTATATCAAGTTCCGCTCTTAACTCCAGTTCTTCCTTGGAGCCATTGTCGTTCAAAATCAGATTCAGGATGTTTCCTTTAAAAAATTCGCTTGGAGGAAGAATTAAAGCATTCATCAGAAAGTGCATAAAAAAGAGGCGATTATTGTTTTCCTGGCTCGACTTTTTCATTGCCTGCTTCACAAACAAATTGATATATTTCTGAGCAAAGGGTACCCCCTTTAGTTGGGACGGCCCAACATGCTCAACACCTTGCCAACGCAGGTCTGCCACCGAGCTGAGCCACCAGGCCGGTTCGATCTCCTGCTGCATACGAAGCAGCACTTGGCGCTCAAACTGCGGCTCGGGATGCACTCGCTGTGCCTCTAGACATTTCCCTATCGTTTCGGCTTCAATGGCGGCAACCGTCATGCCTTGGCCATGGATTGGATCAAAGCTGCAGAATGCATCGCCAAGCACGAGTAATCCCGAAGGCCAATGCTCCATCAGTTCAAAATGTTGACGGACAGACTCGGAAATACGGTATCCCCGCGGTCCTTGAAACGGCTCCAACTGGTCTACCAATGCTGCGATTTCATGTGAAGCAAACAGCTGCTTGATTTGCTTTTGAAACTCATCCGGATCGGTGGAAGGATATTCATTGCCTCCTGCGTTGAAAAGCAATACTCCCGCAATATCATTTTCAATTCGCCAGAACATGCCCGCACGAACTCCTTGCTCCGGGTCTGATTCTGTAATGACCGTTCCCCATTCATTTTGAATAGAGGACGGTATGTTGTAATAACGGGTGCTATAACCAAGGGATACCTTCAGCACCTCCGGTTCGGGCACAGGTATTCCTATCTCATCAAGCCACCTGATCAATTTGGAGGAGCGCCCGGAGGCATCAATCACCATATCCGCTGCAAGCATTTCTATCCGATGATCCCGGCCCCGTTCTTTAGTATATACACCTGTAATGGAATGGCGATCTTCCGACATCATTAACCCGGTAACTTCTGTACTCGTTAAAAAGCTTACATGATCGATGCTCTGCACGCGCTGACGCAGTACCCATTCAAGCAGGGCTCTGCTGCACGATGCAATGTTGAAGGAAGAAGCAGCCGCATTCGCCTTGTTGACTAATGTTCCGTAACGATTGGCTATCACAAACTTTTCGTTCTGTGAAGGAATCGCACCCAGTGCAATCAATTCATCATTGTATCCGGGAAAGTAATGTTCCAGAATGAGTCCGCCGCGCGGCAATACCCGATGTGGATGAAAGGATTGAGGCACACCCTGACGATTTGACGGTTCAGCAGGCAATTCATCTCGCTCGATAATGCATACCTCTTCATAATAATCAGATAACATTCTTGCCGTGATTAACCCCGCAATTCCTGCGCCAATCACTACAGCTTTTTTCATATCAGGCATCGTAACTCCATCCTTTCATCGTAACTCCATCCTTTTCTATGAGGGTTATTTTCTACAGTTGTAGATCAATCAAAAATATACTTATAATACCAATATATAACTAAAATTTCTTTTTTGGTAAGGAACAAAGTGAGAAAAGTATATAGATAAACTACAATAAGGAAATGATGTAGATGAAAACGGTTGGTAAGAAGGTCGATTTAAGAGTTACCCGAACTCATAAATTGTTAACGATGGCACTGGTGGATCTGTTATCCGAGCACGGCCAACGATTCAGTAACATTACAGTGAATGAAATATGTGAGCAAGCCATGGTTCATCGCACAACGTTTTACAAGCATTTTGAAGATAAATTTGCGCTGTTGTCCTCCATCCTCACTTGGTGTCTTCGGGATTATTTGCAAATGGATGTAGAAAAGCGTCTACAGCAGCCACTGCAAAGTCTGTCTGGAATTATGCTCGGAAACGTGCTTACAACGATCGTTCAGAATCAAAAGGAGGATGAGGTATTTAACGTTTTTTTCAGAAATTATATCAGAGAACTCTTCAAGCAAGATTTTCTGGAATTAAAGCGAAGGGGGAAGCAATTTGCACTTCCAGTAGAACTTGTAGCGGAATTTCACTCAGGGGTCATCAGTTTACTTGTGACGTGGTGGTTACTTCATTTTGAAGAAGAAATTACAGCTGAACAAATGGATGAATATTACTACCAGTTGGTTAACGAGAACATCAGGTTAAAATAACAAACAGCCCAATCCAAAATCATGAGTTGATTTCGAGATTGAGCCTGTGGATTTCATTACCTTTATGACTTGATATTCTATTTTAAAACAGATTCAGGAGCTTGGCCCACCCCTGTCACCGTTTTTTTCTTCAACCAGCCGCTCACCTTCTCGTTCATGGCCAGCAGGCCAGAAATGACCAGCACGACGCCAATCCATGTTACCCAGCTGACATGCTCCCCGTAGACAATGGCTCCAAGTCCGACTGCTATTGGTGGAGAAATATACAACCAGGTTGCCGGGAACAGCGGATTGGTACGCGACATAATCCAGTAAAACAGACTGTGCCCAACCATCGAACCGATGACCGTCAGATAGATCACGGAAGATAAGGCAGGCAGAACGTCCAGTGTCGACATATTCCAGGTTTCCGTCAGCGCCGACAGAATGAATAATAACACGCCACCATACATCATCTGCACCGCATTGATGGCAACAGGGCTCATCTCACTGAATTGGTGAATGACTTTTTTGGAGTACAGCGTACCTGCCGAATAACAGACTTCCCCTACCAGCACTGCGATACATCCCCACAAAAATAGTGATCCGGCGCCAAGCGATACTCCCGGCAGCACAACCAGCACAACACCCGTAAAACCGATTAAACAACCGGCAAGCATACGGGCAGATGTTTTTTGCCGCAACAATGCTGTCTGCATTAACATAATCATCAGCGGCCCTGTAGCCGATAAAATCGCACCCACACCCGAGCTGACATGCTGTTCAGCCCAATACAACGTGGCAAAGGTACCAAAGGTTAAACCCGCCCCCGTAATCAGCATTTCTTTGCGGAACAGAAGAGACAGGTTTACTTTGCCTTTCATCCACATCCATGTAAACATCAAAGCTCCTGCGATCACAAATCGCAGCCCTGCTGACAGAAACGGCGGCATTCCTGCCTCCACTCCAATTTTAATCGCCAGAAATGTTGTTCCGAAAACGAGACACATAATCGTAAATGCAATGCCCACCATGTTTAACCACTCCTTTTTCTGTTCTCCATCATAACTCATCGTCTACAGAACAGAATAAACAAAACAGAACAGTTACCTCCCATTAGCTGTTACAATAAAGCTTAAAAGGAGCGTGGATCGGGTGGGCGAAACAATCATGAGGACAGATAACAGCATGAAACGGTACAAGCAGGTCATTCATTATCTCATGGTGCGAATCGAAGCAGGTGAATGGACGGAACAAGAGAAACTTCCTTCGGTGAGAAGCCTGTCCGAGCTGCTTGGCGTACATCGGCTCACGGTGTTTAAGGCGTATCAAGAGCTGAAACAACGCGGGATCGTATATGTCAAAGACAAGTCCGGTTATTATATCAGTCCTGCCAAACCACTAGCGGATGCAGAACAGGCGGATGATCCGTCCGTGTCTGCCTGGCTTCATTGGGACACGCTCGACCGGGTTCAATCCCTCGAGGCTGAATATCAGTTTTCCAAATCATTGATTGATCCTGCCCTGCTGCCCAACCGATATTGGGGCGAATTAATGCGTGACCTGCTGGACCAGTATCCGCGTCTGCTCGGCACGTATTCAACCATTCAGGGCGATCTGGAGCTGCGCAGCAGTCTCGCTAATCATCTGACGAGCAAGGAACGTTTCTACCTCTCTTCTGACGAAGTGCTGATTACATCCGGTGCACAGCAGGCGATCGATGTCATCTCCCGTGCGCTGGTCAAACCCGGAGACCGGGTATTGATCGAACGGCCAACGTACGGCCCCGCCATGGAGATTTTCCGCAAGCAGGGGGCACGACTTGTCTTCACCGATATCCACCCGGAAGGCTACGATCTGGAACAGATCGAGCATCTGATGAAAACGGAGAAGCCTCGGCTCTTCTATATGACACCGACCTTTCAAAACCCAACAGGGATCAGCATTTCGGTGGAGCAGCGCAAACAGCTGCCAGAACTGGCTGAGCAATACGGCTGCTTCCTGGTGGAGGATGACAGCACCTATGATATTTATTTTAAAGAGAAGCCCCCGGCCCCTATCTTTACTTACGATACTTCCGGGCATACGCTGTACATTCGCAGCTATAGCAAATACGTTGTGCCCGGTTTGCGGATTGCAGCTATCATGTGCCGTTCACATCTCATGCCAGGACTACAGGCGATCAAAGCTTTAACGGATAACGGGTCACCACTGCTGAATCAGAAGCTGTTTCTGCGTTACTTTCAATCCGAACGTATGCATCAGCATCTGTCCAAGCTGCGAACCGCCATTCAGCTGCGAATGGAGGTCATGGAGCAATGTCTGAAGGAGACCGACTGGACATGGACTCGTCCTGAAGGCGGCCTCAACATTTGGGCCGAGCTACCGGAAGGAATCGATACAGGCAGGCTGCTGCATCGAAGCATGGAGCAATCGGTTGCTTTTGTGCCTGGAACAGTATTTGATCCTTCGCATTCTTCTGGCAGCCGCAAGCTGCGTCTCTCCTTCTCCTATGCCCGTGAGCAGCAGATTCGGGAAGGCATGCACAGACTGATCACCTTGGCAGCGAAAAATTAAGTTATGCATCCATCAACGGGAGAGATACTGGTTACTGGAGCACAGAAAGATCGTGAGGAAGAGAGCATGAGAGCATGAGCACGAACTTGACTCGAAGGCTAAACGCGTCACGCATGCTGTAGGAATACCAGAGAACCCGCTGCACACGGAAGCTCCGAGAGTTACCAAAGGCTTGAGTGGATAGCGAAACATTGCAGCGCTGCCAAAGGCTCGGATCGTAACCGAAGAGCATGTTTGGAGAAACAAATAAGATTCGGACCTTATATATATGCCTATCGTCAAGTTGGCTGCGATGCCTTTAAGCACACCAACGCTAGCGCTAATGCTAACGATTCCCAGCAACCTTATTTAAGCGTTTTTTACGAACTAAAAACTGTAACGATTCCCAGTAACGCTATTTCAACTAAAACGTGAGATTTACGCCTGTTTTTCATCAAAAATACGATGATAACGTTTCCTGGAATCGTTACATTTTCAAATCCACTGAAATCCAGCAAATAGCGTCTTCTGGGATCGTTAGCGAAATAGACCACCTGTCGTCTGAGTTGATAAACGTATACTATACCCGTCCATCATTCTTTGGAGTGGGTAGGTATTCAAATAAAACGAATTACCAGGCAGCATGCTTCGGGACTTTCTGGAAAGCTATTAGGGCCAGTTTCTGGTTTTATATTAAATGCAATAGAAGAAAAATATATTTACATCGTTCACGCACTTACAGATCTTTTCTCTCAAACAGACGAATCGTAATGATATACGAAATGAGAAACAGCGCTATAATGGCCACGGAAACTGCGGAGATAACCGGCGCTGTACTCAACCCTTTATCACCAGCCACATAGAGAAGATACGCAGCAGGCTGGGCCAAAATAATCAGGCAGATCATAAATATAGTATTGATGATAGCCGCCCCCTTTTTGCTAAGAGCATAGAAAAGCGGCATGTAGATCGACACCAGCACAAGTACTATGCCCATTGAGATAGCAATATCCAGTATCGAATAATGGGGTTTGTTCAACTCGGGATAATTCAGTTTAACCAGCTTGTGAATTCCATAAGAGGTTAACACTCCAAACAGTGCATACAGAATGGCGGACAGGTACTTGGCTTTCACGATCTGTTTGCGGCTGACTGGAAGAGTCACCAGAAAGTTATGGTTATTGTTTTTGATATCAATCATCGTGGCCAGCATAATCGAGCCAAAAGCGGTGTAAATGCCCACAAAATACATAGACATTTCACTGCCTGGAATAAAGGCGAAGCTGAACACCACCAAATACAGCGCAATCGTCCACAAGGAGCTTTTCAGAACGATAAAGTCTTTGCGAAGCAGATTAAGCATGCTGACGTCCCCCTTTTGCGGTGAAATAAATGAGATCTTCCAAGGCGGGCCTATGTAGCAGCGCCTCATTGCCAAACAGATGCTGTGCTTCCGCTTTGTTATCTGACAACGCTTCGAAACCAACACTTGTTTCTCGTATGCCAATAAAATGTCGCCGGGTATCGGCATCCAGCAGCTCTATGTCCCCTTTGACAATGGTGTAGCGTTCAAGCACATCGTCTTTGGCTTCATTGAAAATTAACTTACCTTGGTTAACAAACGCGATATAATCCGCAATGCGCTCCAGATCTGTCGTAATATGTGTCGAGAAAATGATCGTTTTGGTCTCGTCCTGAATGATGCCAGCCAGCAGATCAAGCAGCTCCCTCCGAAAAACGGGATCAAGACCCGATGTCGGTTCATCCATGACGAGAAGATCGGCATCATGTGACAGAGCTACCGCAAGTGAAAATTTAATCTTCATGCCTTTGGATAAATCCTGAATTTTCTTTTTCGGAGACAGTTCGAACTGCTCCAGGTAACGGTTGAATAAAGCATGATCCCAGCAGCTGTAAAAGGGAGCAATCATACGGGCCATCTCCCGGATTGTCAGATGTTCGTAATAAAAGCATTCATCGGATACAATTCCCAAGCGCTGCTTGACAGCCACATCTTGTTCTGGCATTTCACTGCCCAACGTCCGCAAAGTTCCTTGATCGGGATGAATTAACCCTGTAATCATTTTGATCAGGGTGCTTTTGCCAGCTCCGTTTGGGCCGATGAGTCCTGTGATATAACCTTCCTTTACATCCATGGATATGTTGTGCACCTTAAATAATGGGTAAGCTTTTGTCACATTCCGCAATTCTATAGCGTTCATCGTGTTTATTCCTCCTCTAACAGCAAAGTAAGATGATGAATCAAATCCTGCGAACTCATGCCCAGTTCCTTGCTTTCCTGAATAACCTCAAGCATCTTGCTTTCCAATTGTTTCATACGTCTCTCTCGAATAAAATCCTGATTCGCTCCGGACACAAAGCTCCCCTTACCAACTACGGAATCAATCAGCTGCTCCTTCTCCAGCTCTTCATATACACGTTTTGTTGTGATCACACTAACTTGCAAATCCTTGGCAAGCTGCCGAATGGAGGGCAGACTGTCCCCTGCTGCGAGCTCTCCGTTCAGAATGCTCTGCCGGATTTGGGATAAAATCTGGATATAGATAGGATCGCTGGATGCGTTGGATATCCGAATATTCATGCGCTTTCACCTCATTACTTTTCCATCTTACGAACAAACCAGGCATAGTGTATATATATAATATATACACTATGCCTGGTTTAAGTCAACCTTACAATTTCAACACGCTACACAAAAACAAAAAGGGACGACAGCTTCCTGTCATCCCTGTACTTATCTCACAATCACATCGAACTTATACTTACACTTAAACGTACCCTTGCCATTTAAGCGCCGGCACCTGTAACCACCTTATCCACCAGACCATAGTCCACCGCTTCCGCTGCCGTGAGGAAATAATCCCGATCGGAGTCTTTCTCAATGCGCTCCAGCGGCTGGCCTGTATGGTCTGCCAGCAGCTGATTCAGCCGCTGGCGGTGCTGAATAATGCGATTCGCATGAATGAGCATATCCGATGCCTGCCCACGCGTGCCACCATGCGGCTGATGAATCATGATCTCACTGTTAGGCAGCGCCATGCGTTTTCCTTTCGTGCCGCCCACGAGCAAAATTGTGCCGAAGCTGGCCGCCATGCCTGTGCAGATCGTTGAAATGTCCGGCTTCACAAACTGCATCGTATCATAGATCGAGAACCCCGCTGTCACCGAGCCCCCCGGGCTGTTAATGTACATCTGGATATCCTTATCCCGGTCCTCTGCAGTCAAAAACAGCAGCTGGGCCACGATGGCATTGGCCATCTGATCCTCAATCTCTCCCGACACCATAATGATGCGGTCTTTCAGCAAACGTGAATAAATATCGTAACTCCGCTCACCGCGAGCGGTCTGCTCCACTACATAAGGTACTACGTTCATATGCCAGGTCGCCTCCTTATCATTAGGCAGCCAGGATAACGGTATACCCGCCTTGGTGAGACATCGAATTCATACCCGAAGCAGCATACTCGTTGTACATCATCACTGGCTGCATGGATGGAGACGGCAAAGCGCTCTGCAGGATCGTACCCGCCACAGCCATCGGATCATGCATCCGATTCAGGCACAGGTCAATCAGAAGAGCTGTATCCCCCCGGCGAAAAGCCATCAGATAGCTTCGAAGCTGCTCCTGTTCTGCATCAGCAGTCCCTTCCTTCGAATTCATTTCAAATATGGCATCCGTTCCGGCCTCTCCCAGCTTCTGTTTCACCTTGCTCAAGGCTGTGCGGGCACGATTCAGGGCCGCCTTCACAGCTCCCTCGGTGGTACTCAGCATGCTCGCAGTCTCTGCCGCCGTATATCCCATCATTTCACGCAATATATAAATCGCCCGCTGCCATGGTGAAAGCTCTTGAATCAGAAGCCGCACCGCCGACTCCAGCTCTTCCCATGGCTCTTCCTCCACATACGCTGACATCACCGGTTTCAGACCATCCAATATGGATCGCTGCTTCTCCTGCTTGCGGATTCCATCAATCCACGTATTCCGTGCGATTCGAATCAGATAAGCCTCCCAATTGAACGCTTCTGTTCGATTCACGGCGTGAGCAGCCGCAGCAGACGATAACGCCTTGAGACAGGTTTCCTGTACCAGATCCTCTGCTTCGTTCATGGATTTGGTCAGTGAAAAGCAATACGCATACAATGCTCCCATCAGGTCAGGCAATACATCATGTAGCGTTGAGTATGGTACGTTTTCCACCGCTGCATGCTTACTTCTGTCCATACCCTGTGTTTGCTTCGCTGCATTTACTTCTTTCGTTTCATTAACTACCGTGGTTCCGTATGCTGAACTGGCTCTATTACACCCATTCGTTTCATCGGTCCTGCAGTAACTACTCGAACTGCTCCATTTATACTGTTGTCTGTTGATTGGTTGATCTACGGACTTCACAAAGGCCATCTCGGGGGCCCCCCTTTGCTGGTTCCTGATTGATGCTATATAAGTTGAACTAAAAATTTCACACCGTCCACTCCAATGACAGAACAACCTTCCAATCGCTGTTATCCCCAGATTTTTTTGATTTCCTTTACTAAAGGGAAAAATCCAGTGATAAATGCGACCGCTACACTTTTCCAGGTTTTTTCTGTCCTCTCCGTTATTGTGTAAAAAATAGTTCAACTTATATAATTTAGATGTTTCACTATGTAAACGAAGAACCTCCTGTAAAGGATACGCTCTTCTTCATTTTATTTTTTCATATGTTAATTGTGCTCATTCCTTACTTCCCATTCCGATCCTGACCCAGCTTCACCGTCATTCCCGTCAGAGCTATCGTTATGCCTTGATCCAGCTTGTAATGCTGACGCACATCAACATCATGAGACATATGTGTAAAATACGTCTTCCCTGGCAGTAGCTCTCGCAAAAGCTCCTGTGCCTCCTGCATATCATAGACCGAACGCGTCGAAAATTCCGCCAGCTCGTGCACAAAACTTGTACCCAGCACCAGCAGGTCCAGTCCATGCAGCAGCGCCTTCTCATCTGGTTTCAAATCGATAGCATCCGAACAGTACGCCCACGCATACCCCTCGCGTTCAAGTCGGTAAGCATATGAGTACCCATTGTGCCCGTGGCATACCTTCCAGGAGCGAATGTTCCATCCACCCAGTTCAATTCCGTTATCAGTCTCCAGAAAATCCATATGACGAGCAAGCCACGGAAACTGCGCCTGAATGATGACAATCACCTCACGGGGAGCATACAGCTTGCCCTTCACACCTAGCCAGCGGCACGCATCCGCCCATTCCGGCAAACCGCCAATATGATCAAAATGCGCATGCGTAATCAGCAGCGTGTGCACCATACGTATCCCTTGATCCTCCATCTGGGAACGCCAGTCGGGTCCACAATCAATCATAACCATCCCGTCTTCATCTGCCTCCCCAACCTGACCGCCTCCGTGGATCAGAACCGATGAACGCTTGCGTCGATTCTCTCCTGTCTGCCGTGCCTCCGTACATACCTCGCAATCGCAATACACCCGTGGAACACCCATGGCATCGCCGGTGCCCAGAAAGGTGAGCTGATTCATTCCGCATTCCCCTCTCGCTCCCTGAAGCCCAATCAGCTCAGATGTTATCATTTTTGTTCAGCAATCCCTCGCACTTGATCTCAAACTTTCTATGTAAATTGTAATCTCCTATCTCTGCTTTTGCAAAAAAAGACTCTCCCGCTGCAGCTCCTCACCGCTCGCCGGGAAAGTCTATCTTCTGACCTGAGCACCCCATGGTCAAACGTCATGAAGAAGGCGTTCGCTTACACCAGCGCACGCAGCTTCAAGGTCAGCTCAAGGCCCGCAGGAATCTCCTTGGCATCGGTAATGACCCAGTTCCACGCCAGACGCTGCTTCAGCACCTCTGCCTGGGCAGCCGTCAACTGCAAACCGGTGATGATGCCCTCACCCACCGTGAAATCCTGATCTGCTTTCAGACGAAATGCCTTTTCCAGCCAGATGCCAAGTCCGCCGCGAGTATTAAACGTAATGCGATACCCGTTCAGAACTGCCTCCTCCAGCTTTTCCCCATGCTCGTCCGCGTAGTTAAAAAATTCATCATATCGATAATGCTCCTCGGACACAGCGTCAAATGCCGACACGTCCTTGGCCTGAATTGCCTTCAAAATATCTGCTTCCGGCATGCCCTTGCCCCGGGCCTGTTCCAGTCGAATCGCGGTACTTTGGGATAATTTGATCTCTGTACTCATTCCTGTCACGCCTTTCTGCAATTATCAATTATGCCATCATGTGCACTAGTATACTCCCTATTATAACCTTTTGGCAGAAAAAACCTCCATCCCGGCATGCGCGAAATGAAGGTTCACACTCCTAAATTAGCTGGAACTAAAGATTTTACACAGTCCACTCTGATGACAGAATAATTTGGAGAGTCGCTGTTACAACCCCGCCAGCACCTGATACCATACACCGCGTTTGGAATAGAGTGTGTTGCGCACCTCATCCCATCCGCCCAGATAGTTAATATCAAAGAGCCCTGCAGGTGTCGGAAACGAAGCTTTGGTCTGCGCGAATACATCCGGGTCTACCGAGCGGAAGCCATGCTTGGCAAAAATCCGCTGTGCTTCCGGCGTCCGCAGATAAGCGATAAAAGCCTCTGCCAGCTCCCGATTACCGTGTTTGTCTGCGTATTTATCCACCACTACTGCGGGATTTTCGATCAGAATGGTATTTTTCGGCACAACGATATCATACTTGACTCCCTTGGCAATTCGGGCAAGCAGTTCATTTTCGTACGTCACAATGACATCGCCCACGCCATATTCAAATGCTGCCATGGAGGATCGGCCGCTCTTGTCCAGGGATTCGACGTTCTGATGCACTTCTTCCAGAAATGCCTTGGCTGCGGCAGGATCCTTCTTGCCTTCCTGCTCTTCGGACAGCTTCAGCCCTGCACCATAGATCGCGTTAATATCCCACTGTGCACCACCGGAAGTTTTAGGATTGGGGTACAGCACCTTCACACCCGGCTTGGTCAGGTCCTGAAAATCCTGAATACCCTTGGGATTGCCTGCTCTGGTACCCAGAACAACGATTGAACGGGTAATCATGCCCGCGTTAGGGGTCTGCTTCCAATCGGCAGTGACCAGCTTGGCCTTCACCAGCTTATCAATATCACTTTCCATCGCAAGCAGGGCAACATCTGCCTCAAACCCGCCAACAATGGCTCTGGCCTGTGTTCCTGAAGCTTCATATGACTCCTGAAAGTTAATCGTCTCGCCTGTTTTTGCCTTCCATTCCTCCTGAAACTTCGGCAACAGCTCTCCCACGGCATCCTTCGCTACGCTATATGCACCGATGACCAGCGTATGGGATGAATCACCGCTTGAAACCGTGGCTTGCTCTGGCTGCGCCTGTTCCTGCTTGCTGCATCCGGCAGTCACACAGACAAGCACAAGCATCAGAATAACGTATAGAGGGATGAACTTCTTCTTGTTTTGGCTCGTCTGCATGGCTGCTCCTTCTTTCATTTCTGTTTTTCCTTAGAATAACTGGCTTTAGATCATGACCGGCATCGGATCTTCCTTGAGGCGATTCTCAACGACCCAGCTCTCCGAATCATTAAACAGATAAGCACGGTGCACAAGCACACGAATGGTCTGCCCGATTTCCAGCGTAGTTTTCTCCAGCGAGCGATACGTAATAAGCTTGTGGCCCTGCACCTCAACTTCCACCATCCACTCACTGCCGCGGAAATGAAGATGCTTGACGGTGCCTTTTTCCGTTGCCGACAGCATGGTGAATTCGTTCTTCAACCCGATCTCGATATACTCCGGTCGGATCAGCGCACGAGTGTTCCCGCCCTGTACTGCATGTTCGAAGCCCTTCAGCTGAGAAGCATCCTCTACCACCGTAGATTCGCCAATAAAGGTCGCTACAAAAGGTGTCTCTGGATTTTTATAAATATCCCAAGGTGTGCCTTTCTGCTCCAGCCTGCCCTGACTGATAATCATAATCTCGTCTGCGACTTCAATCGCTTCGTCCTGGTCATGCGTAACAAAGATAGACGTAATCCCTACACGCTCAATCAGCTCGCGCAGCCACGAACGCAGTTCCTGACGAATTTTCGCATCAATGGCGGCAAACGGTTCATCCAGCAGCAGCAGCTGCGGCTCTGGCGCCAGCGCTCTGGCAAAGGCTACACGCTGACGCTGTCCACCCGACAATTGATGTGGGTAACGCTGTTCAAACCCTTTCAGCCCGGTCAGCTCGACGAGTTCCATCACACGATCACGAATCTGGGCTTTGGGTGTTTTTTTCACCTTGAGACCAAACGCAATATTATCAAATACACTCATATGTTTGAACAGCGCATAGTTCTGAAATACAAATCCGATGCCCCGCTCCTGCGGCGGCAGATGATTCACCACTTTTCCATGGAAACGAATCTCTCCTGAGCCCGGACTTTCAAGCCCTGCGAGCATCCGCAGAATCGATGTCTTCCCGCCGCCGCTGGGGCCAAGCAGACCGATCAGATGACCTTTGGCAATATCGAACGAGACATCTTTTACCGCATGAAAATCACCGAAATGTTTGTTCAGATTACGAACTTCCACATGCATCTCAATGCACTTCCTTTCGCTTCTTGGCCCATTCCATCAGGAGCAACAGCCCTACGGAGAAGGTTACCAGCACCAATGCCACTCCATTTGCAGCCGACACATTGAAATTCTCTACATCCTGATACACCAGCGTTGTTGCCGTCTGTGTTTTGTTCATAATATTACCGGATACCACCAGTACAGCCCCGAATTCTCCCAGTGAGCGCGCTACCGTCAAAACCAGACCATAGACCACCGCCCAACGAATGGAAGGCCAGGTTACACTCCAGAACGTTCTCCAGCCATACGCTCCAAGTGTGGAAGCCGCCTCCTCCTGCTGTGAACCCAGTTCCTGCAAGACAGGCATCACCTCTCTTACCATCAGTGGAAACGTGACGAACAGCGTGGCAATCACCATACCCGGGAAGGCATACACCACATTAAATCCGATGCCCTCAAAAAATCCGCCCATAATGCTGTTTGGTCCAAGCAGCAGCACAATCATCAAACCGCCGATGACGGGTGATACCGCATATGGCAGGTCAACGATGCTGTTGAGCAGCCCTTTGACCCTGTCACTTAGCCAGCCCGCGCGAACCAGATAGATTGCCATCATGATACCAAACAGCGTGTTAAGCAGAGTCACCACCAGAACAACCAGTCCGGTCATCATCAATGCGTGCAGTGCCTCTGGACGCATAATCCCTTGGACAAAACCGCCCGTTCCGTCCTCAAATGCACCAATCAGAATTCGTCCGAGCGGAATAATCAGCAGCAGGGTAAATACCGCAAACGTCAGTCCGATTAAAAGTCTTCTCATCGTCTTCTCCCCCGCATCTGTACCAGATTAATCAGCCAGAGGATCAGGAAGGAGAGCGTCAGCAGCAGAACGGATACTGCGGCTGCCCCTGTCGGGTTATCACTTTCAATCTCACCATAGATGAAAACGGAAGCGGTCAGTGTTCTGCCCGGAATGTTGCCTGCTACGAGCACAACGGCCCCGAACTCAGCCAGTGCCCTTGAAAAAGCCAGCATGCCGCCGCTAATCATGCCCGGAGCCATGGACGGCAGAATGACCTGCATAAATGTACGTGCCTTGGAAGCCCCCATCGTATATGAAGCCTCTTCCTCGGAAGGATCAATCTCTTCCAGCAGTGGCTGCACTGCGCGAATGACAAAAGGAAACGTGACAAAGGTCATCGCAATAACGATGGCAGGCTGATGAAATACGATCTCGAAGCCGAGCGACTCAGCCAGCTTGCCAACAGCACTCACCGGCCCGAGCAGCAGCATGATCATTAGACCGCCTACAGCAGTTGGCAATGCAAATGGCAAATCAACGAGACTGTTAAGAAACGATCTGCCAACAAAGCGATACCTTGTCAGGACCCAAGCAATCATCGTGCCCAAAACCACATTCAACAGAGCAGCAATCACGGCCAGACGGATCGTTAACAGCACCGCCTTCCATGCAATCGGGTCCATAATGCTCTCGGCAAAATTGCTCCACCCTTCAGAGAAGGAATTGGCATACACCCCGATAATCGGAAGCACAATGAGCACGATAAAATATAACAATACGGTACTGCGAAATCCCCAAGTCCATCCCTTGTGACGAAGAACGGTGTTCATTTGCTGTGTTCCCTCCCAGCCTCCGGCTTTAGCTCCGGTCGGCAGTCTACCTGACTTGATACGACATTTTCCTAAGTTGGATAAGTTTACTTTATTATTATTCCCATTAGTCTACTTGGAATTTTGCTTATCTGATACTTTACCAGTTTGCAGTACTAATCGTCAATGCTTTTATTCGAACTATTTTGGTGGTTAAGTTACAAGCTCTCGCGTTAAAATTATGTAGAGTGAAACCTATTATAAGGAGCGATGAATGATGTTATTTACGCAAAGCATAACGACTTCAACACGCGATGAAATGAAGGATATCACACGAGAAGTGAAACAGGTCATTGAGCGCAGCGGCGTGCAAAACGGGACCGTGCTGATCTACTGTCCCCACACTACGGCAGGTATTGCCATTAATGAAAATGCAGACCCTGATGTGAAACACGATGTCCTGTTACGCCTGGATGAAGTATATCCTTGGGAGCATCCACAGTACCTTCACGCTGAAGGCAATACGGCTTCTCATCTGAAGTCCATAACCACCGGGCCTTCACAGACTGTTATTATTCATGAGGGCAGACTGCTGCTGGGACGTTGGCAAGGTATTTATTTCTGTGAGTTCGACGGACCGCGTCATCGGGAGTATTTCATTAAAATTATGGAAGGTTAGTCGAAACTCGAAAAATGAAAACATAAACAGGCGGTCCTCCCGATCTTTGGGATTGGAACCGCCTGTGTTCGTCTTCTGCGGATTGTAGCTTTCGCAAGATAACGTTATAAAGAATTAATGTTATGACAAATCACCGCCCTGAAGTGTAGGGACGCAAGCGAGAGCGCCAGTTATTGCACGCCAGGCTGCTGGCCCAAGTTACGGCACAATACTTTGACATGAGACAGCGCGGACGATTCAATCTCCACAAATGTCAAACGGTCTTGAATATAATACGAAATAAATCCGTGCAGAGCGAGAAACAATGTACGTGGTACATGCTGTATATCCTCTTCCGAACAGCCTTCTTCCTTCATGTACTGCCGAATGATCGACGCAAACAGTTCAAAGCAGCGCCCCTGCTCGGTGCGACAGTAAGACAACAGCTCCTCGTCCCGAATCATGAACATGATCTCATATTGATATGGATTCTCCAGACCAAACCGAATAAACTCCATCAAAATGTGCTCGACCTTGCTCACGCCGCCTGCAACCGGCCTGACCATGGCTTGCAGCAGCAGGTGCCCCAGATGGTTAAAATCCTCAACCACAATGGCATAAAACAGCTCTGCTTTTTCTTTAAAATGATAATACAGCGACCCATGACTATAGCCTAGATGCTGGCCGATGCTTCGCATCGAAATGGCGCGGTATCCTTTGGTAATAAAAAGATGCCTCGCCGCCTCCAGTATCCGCTCCCTCGACAACTCCTGTTCGACTGCTCTTCTAGCCATATATTTTATTCCCCTTCAATAAAATAAAGCCGCTGTCCCTCCGTGATCCGGGATTGCCCTTGCGTCAAATCCGTGATCCAGGCGATAAATGCCTCGGTTTCACTATCCGGCGGAAGACAAGTCAACGTAACCTTATCGGTGAAAGCAGTTTCACCTGTACGCACTTCCCGGCTTCTTAACTCATTTTCCACTTTCCCTAGCCACGTATAATCCAGCTCAACAAACACTTCACGATGCAGCACCTTCGTAATGACTTCTCCTGCTTCGATTGCTGCTACAGCTCCGTCCGTATAAGCACGGATCAGACCTCCAGCGCCAAGCATGATTCCCCCGAAGTAACGTGTGACCACAATCGCTACATTTTTTAATTGCTGATTCTTGATCACTTCAAGAATGGGTTTGCCTGCTGTACCACTCGGCTCCCCGTCATCAGACTGCTTCTGAATCTCATCCCGCTCGCCAAGCATGTAAGCAGAACAGTTATGTGTCGCATTCCAATGTTTTTTCTTGATATCATCAATAAAAGCAATCGCTTCCTCCTCGGTGGTGACTGGCATAATATGACCGATAAACCGCGATTTTTTGATCACAATCTCCAGCTGCCCAGATCCCCGAACCGTACGATAACGTTCCATCATTGCAATCCAACTTTCTGTGAAACTTCTGAACCTGACCTTCCATCCATCATTCATTCATTTACAAGAAAGCAGTTCCCCGCATCATGCGGATGAACTGCCCTGTTTAATCACATCCGGGAAGCGGTGTTCCGCAGAGCACCGTTCTCCGAATGGATGTTACAACCTTATTTAACTATATGAGCACAGCCGTGAATTATTCAGAAAGTCTCGCTTCAAGCGCTGCTTTCTCTTCTTCAAAGCCTGGTTTGCCCAGCAAAGCGAACATGTTTTTCTTGTATGCTTCCACGCCTGGTTGGTCAAATGGATTCACACCCAGCAGATATCCGCTGATGCCGCATGCTTTTTCAAAGAAGTATACCAGATATCCGAACGAATATGGAGTCATATCTGGAATATTCACAATCAGATTTGGAACCTGACCATCTGTATGTGCGAGCAATGTTCCTTGGAATGCCTTTTTATTCACGAAATCCATCGTTTTGCCTTCCAGGAAATTCAGACCATCCAGATCATCCGCATCCGCTTCAATGGAAATATGCTCGGATACTTCAGCGACTTGGATAACCGTCTCGAAGATGTTACGGCTGCCTTCCTGAATAAATTGACCCATGGAGTGCAGGTCTGTGGAGAAATCCACGGATGCAGGATAGATGCCTTTGTAATCCTTACCTTCACTTTCACCGAAGAGCTGTTTCCACCACTCGGAAACGAAGTGCAGGGATGGCTCGTAGTTCACAAGAATCTCGGTGCCTTTGCCTTTGCGATACAAAGCGTTACGAACCGCAGCATATTGATAGGCTTCGTTCTCGGCAACATTCGGATTGCTGTACTCTTTGGAAGCATCAGCCGCACCTTGCATCATCTCTTCAATGTTAATGCCGGCTGTTGCGATTGGCAGCAAGCCTACAGCTGTCAGTACGGAGTAACGTCCACCTACATCATCCGGGATGATGAAAGACTCATAACCTTCTTCATTCGCCAGCTTTTTGAGTGCGCCGCGCTCTTTGTCTGTTGTTGCATAGATGCGTTTGCGAGCTTCTTCTTTCCCGTATTTTTTCTCCAGTGCTGCACGGAAAATACGGAATGCAATGGCCGGCTCCGTTGTTGTACCGGATTTGGAAATTACGTTTACGGAGAAGTCTTTGCCTTCTACCAGATCAAGCAAATGTGTTACATACGTAGAGCTGATGTTGTTACCTGCAAAATAAATTTCTGGCGTTTTGCGTTTGTCTTTCGGCAGGTTGTTATAGAAAGAGTGTGTCAGCATTTCGATCGCTGCACGTGCTCCAAGGTATGATCCACCAATACCGATAACGATCAGCACTTCGGAATCACTTTGGATTTTGGCAGCCGCTTTTTGAATACGGGCAAATTCTTCTTTATCGTACGCTGTTGGCAGGTCAATCCAGCCCAGGTAGTCGGAGCCTGTTCCTGTACCGTTATGAAGCTGCTCGTGAGCGAGACGGATTGGTTCAGCGAAATAATCTACTTCATGCTGATTCACAAATTGCAATGCTGTACTGTAATCGAATGTCACTTTTTTTGCCATGATCTCAAAAACCTCCTGATATCGGTATACTATTTCCGTTTTCGACGCTAAACAACTTAGCCTAAGGATACTTCAAATCCACCGGACTGACAAGCTTGCAGCGCGAACTTGACTGTTAGCAGGCAAGAAGCAAAAAGGGCAAACCGAATCCGCAGGGATGCGGTTCTGGTTCCCCTTCTTGTGTTATTCCGCCGGGTACGAGCAGACGTAGTCGGTAACGCTGCGTATCTCCAGTTTGAATTTGGATTCGGCAGGCACATGAAATGTAGCTTGGCCTTGAATCTCTTGCCACTCTTCTTCACCAGGAAGCAATACTTTCAGATCTCCGGACAGAATCTCCATAATTTCACGAGAGTCCGTACCAAATTCATAACTGCCTGGAAGCATGATGCCCAGCGTCACTTTGCTGCCATCCCCCAAAATAACCGTTCTGCTGGTTACCTGACCATCATAATAAATGTTGGCCTTTTTCACTACACTGACTTGATCGAATTGTGACATGCGTACCCGCTCCCCTGAAGTTAATCAAAACAAAAGGCAACACAGATCAGGGCAGCCAGGCCGCCCCTTGCTCTGTGGAAATAACAACTGTCATGAGCCAGAACAGCCGTAAGCCATTCCGCCCATGACAGCCTGGTATAGCAATGCGATTACAGCAGCGCTTTTACGCGGCTAACTACGTTATCTACAGTGAAGCCATATTCCTGGATTACACGGTCGCCAGGCGCGGAAGCACCAAATGTGCTGATTCCGAGGATGTCACCTTGATCTCCAACATATTTCTCCCAGCCCATTGGGTGAGCCATTTCGATTGCAAGACGAGCTTTAACATCCGGCAGAAGCACGGACTCTTTGTAAGCTTTGTCTTGTTTCTCAAACAGATCCCAGCTTGGCATGCTGATTACGCGAACCTGGATGCCTTGCTCAGCCAGTGCAGCTTGAGCTTTAACAGCCAATTGCACTTCAGAACCTGTAGCGATGATTTGTGCAACCGGTTTGCCGTCTTTGGCATCAGATACGACATAAGCACCGCGTTTTACGTTCTCGCGTGCACCTTCTACGGTTCCTTCAAGGATCGGCAGGTTTTGACGAGTCAGTACCAGCGCAACCGGATTTTTTTTGTTTTCCAGCGCATAAGCCCAAGCTGCGGAAGTTTCATTACCATCTGCCGGACGAATTACCGTCAGGTTCGGGATAATACGCAGGGATGCCAATTGCTCGATTGGTTCGTGTGTAGGACCATCTTCACCAACAGCGATACTGTCGTGTGTCAGGACATACGTTACAGGCAGGTTCATCAGAGCAGCCAGACGAACAGCTGGACGCAAGTAGTCCGTAAATACGAAGAACGTACCGCCGAATACTTTCACACCGCTGTGCAGAGCCATACCGTTCATTGCTCCAGCCATACCGAATTCACGGATACCGAAGTAGATATTGCGACCGGAATAGTCTTCTGGAGTAAAGTTAGTCAGGTTGTTCAGGTGCGTCATTGTGGAGCTTTCCAGGTCAGCGGAACCACCTGTCAGTTGTGGCACGTTGTGCGCCAGGCCGTTCAGAGCATTACCGGATGCTACACGTGTAGACAAAGCTTTGTCTGTTGCCGCATATTTAGGCAGATCACGATCCCAGCCTTCTGGAAGATCGCCGTTGATCGCTGTTTCGAACTGAGCAGCCAGTTCTGGATATGCTTTTTTGTACTCCGCAAATTTCTCGTCCCAAGCTTTGTTTGCAGCGATACCTTTCTCTTTAACTTGAGCAAAGTGGTCGCGTACTTCAGCTGGTACGTGGAAGTTTTCTTCGTACACCCATTTGTAATATTCTTTAGTCAGCTTAGCTTCTTCTGCACCCAGTGGGGAACCGTGAGTACCGCCGTGGCCGCCTTTACCTTGTTTGTTCGGGCTTCCGTAACCGATAACGGTTTTCACTTCAATCAATGTAGGGCGTGCAGTGTCTGCTTGACCTTCTTTGATTGCTTTTTCAATTGCAGGCAGATCGTTACCATCTTCAACGCGAAGCACTTGCCAGCCATACGCATCAAAACGTTTAGCGATGCTTTCGGAAGAAGACAGATTCAGTTTACCATCGAGCGTAATGTCGTTGGAATCGAACAGCATGATCAGTTTGCCAAGGCCCAAACGTCCAGCCAGGGAAGCAGATTCATGAGATACGCCTTCCATCAGGTCGCCATCACCGCAGATTGCATATGTGTAGTGATCAACAACGTTGAAGTTGTCTTTGTTGTAAGTCGCGCCCAGTTGAGCTTCAGCCATAGCCATACCAACAGCCATTGCAATACCTTGGCCCAGTGGTCCGGTTGTAGCATCAACACCAGCTGTATGTCCAAATTCCGGGTGGCCCGGAGTTTTGCTTCCCCATTGACGGAATTGCTTCAATTCTTCCATCGGAAGATCGTAGCCGCTCAGGTGCAGCAAGCTGTACAGAAGCATGGAACCATGTCCTGCGGACAGCACAAAGCGGTCCCGGTTAATCCAAGTCGGGTGGTCCGGGTTATGAGTCATCGTTTTTGCAAAAAGCTGGTATCCCATTGGAGCGGAGCCCATCGGCATGCCCGGATGTCCGGAATTTGCCTTCTCAATTGCATCAATCGCCAAAGTACGTACGGTTGTAATCGACAGGTTGTCGATTGTGGTGTTCTCGTCCTTTTGAATCGCTTCGTTCTTGTCAGTCATGGTTTGTCCTCCTCATGTCTTTAGATAAGTCGGGTGCGCAAGCGAATCCCTCTCATCATACAAGCAAACCGCATAAACAATAAGTGAATCCGCTTGAATGTTTCATTTTGACTTATTCACTTTTGTATTGTATCACTTGGCGTGAAGCTTTTCCATAACCTTCTTTTAGAAAGTTACGGAAAATTCGGCTGATGTCTGGCTGAACCTTGCTAATCCATCGCATGAAGTATAACCTTTAACTCGAAAACCATACACTTTTTAGAGGTTAAAGCGAAATTTGCATGTTAACTCGTTCCGCTCGATTCGAAAGCAGATGCCAGAACCAACTTCATTCCAAGGAGGATTTGCTATGCCCGATTCCGCCCGGCACCCGTCTCGTTCGTTAAAATCATCATTACCCTGGATGTCTGGAATCATAACCGGATTGATTAGCGGTGTTTTTCTGGGGTTCTTTCTCAAGGCTGTTCAGGCATTAACAGGCGAAAAGGTATACATCCTGCTGCTGAATATTGATTTTGTACCTGGTCTTCCTGCACAGCTGCCGGAATGGTTTGAATTTTCTCTGCATCTTGGCGTGTCTGTTGTCATTGGCATTTTCTACATCTGGTGGATCATGCGTTCAGGACATCCGCTCAACCTGGGGATATATCTCGGTGCCGTCTCCTCCCTGCTCTATATTCCCCTGGCTCCCTTATCCACACGAGTTCCCGACCTTAATGATATAGGAGCCGTTCTTTACTGGACCGCCGGACATATCCTGTTTGGTGCAGTGCTTGGTCTATGCGGAAAATATGTGCACGCCAAAAAGCGGCACCTGGTTCAATAATGGAACAGGTGCCGCCTGGTCTAACGATATGGCATAGGCTTACTGGTCTGAAGATACGGCATAGACTTAATGAAAAGTAACTCTCTCGTAAGGTTACGGATCAACCTTGCACAGTATTAAAGCGCAAGCTTAAAATACAACCGTTTTATTTTCATGAACAAGCACACGGTCCTCAACATGCCACTTCACTGCACGCGCAAGCACAACACGCTCAATGGTACGTCCGATCCGTTTCAGCTCCGTAACATCATCCCCGTGACTTACACGCTGAACGTCCTGTTCGATAATCGGACCGCCATCCAGCTCTTCCGTTACATAGTGCGCCGTTGCACCAATGATTTTGACGCCGCGATTATAAGCCTGGGCATACGGCTTGCCTCCAACAAAAGCCGGCAGGAAGGAGTGATGAATATTGATGATGCGATTGCGGTAGTGCTCGATAAACATTGGAGAGATAATTTGCATATAACGTGCGAGAATAATCACATCCACATCGTTTCCGATCACTTCCAGCTGACGCTGCTCCGCTTCTTTTTTGGTATCGGCTGTAACCGGAATATGATGATACGGGATGCCGAATGATTCCACGTAGTCCTTCATATCCAGGTGATTGCTGACAACAAGCGCAATATCGGCATCAAGATCGCCAGCTTGCCACTGCCATAGCAGTTCTACAAGACAGTGATCCTCTTTGGATACAAAAATAGCGAGTCTCTTTTTGCGGCTCACCGCGGAAAGTGTCCATTCCATCTGGAAACGTCCTGCAACTTCTGCGAAATCCGTTTTCAGCTTCTCCAGATTATCCTCCAGCTGCGGAAGATCGAACTCGATCCGCATAAAGAACATCCCGCCAGAAGGGTCCATCGTATACTGGTCAGACTGTACAATGTTGGCTCCATGCTGATGCAGGAAGTGGGATACTGCCGCTACTATTCCCGGACCATCCGGGCAGGAAATAAGCATACGCGCACGATTGGCGCGGTTTTGAATATCTGGTCTTGCTTGTTTTGCATGAATCTCCATCGGGTTAATCTTCCTCCTTTAATTAAGGCAAGACTTGCAGGATTAACCTGCAAGCCAAGCAATCAAGCGATGATTCACTTGTTCTTCATTCAAATGCGGGAACAATGCCGCTTCGGTTACCATGTCATACAAACGTTCCAGCGGTTCACGCGGGTCGGCTTTTTTGGCTTTGGCATCATTTTTAAGCAGTGTCCACACATCAAGCACATAGGAACGAGATTGTAAGTCCTTGCCTTTGAAGAAGTGCTGAAGCTGTTCAACGTCGGTAAGGAATTCCTGACCGAAGCGGCCTTCTACATCTCCTCGCAGCAAAGCAATTTCAATCTCATACATCGGACGCTGTGTTTTGGCATCTTTACCAATCCAAGGTGTCTCCAGAATGAATGGACGATTGCTTAATTTTTCATGATTTACGATGCGATTGATCGCTTCGAAACCGATCCAGCCAGATCCGATAGGAGTATGACGGTCCTTGCGTGCACCCGCAGTATTTTTACTGTCGTTGATGTGCATTACTGCAATGCGGTCCAGTCCAACCGTACGATCGAACTCATCCAGCACACCATCCAGATCATTAACGATGTCATAACCCGCATCATGAATATGGCATGTATCCATACACACCGTCAGACGTTCGTTATGCGTTACCTTGTCAATGATTTGCGCAATTTCCTCAAAGCTGCGGCCCATCTCGGTGCCTTTGCCAGCCATCGTCTCCAGAGCGATGTTTACGTCTGTCTCCTGAATGCCATCCAGCACTTCATTCAAGCCCTGCGCAATACGCTCAATACCATAATGAGCATCCTTGTCCGTAAACGCACCGGGATGCAGTACAATATTTTTCACACCGATGGCATGGGTGCGGCGAATCTCCTCCTGAAGGAAATCCACGGCGAGTCTGTACGTGCTGTCCTTATAAGAGCCCAGATTAATGATATATGGAGCGTGGACAACAATTTCCTCGAACCCGCCTGCCTGCATCGCCTGCTTGCCTTCCTCAATAAACATGGATTCAATAGGCTTGCGGCGAGTATTCTGCGGTGCACCCGTATATATCATAAACGAACTGGAACCGTACGAGGACGCTTCCTTCGTTGCACTCAATAATCCCTTGTCCGAAAAGGACACGTGGGAGCCGATTTTCAGCATCATTGATCCCCCTTTTTCTGAATTATCCCTTATCATAACGCGATTATCGAAATAAATCTAGAAATGCGCTATAATTCAGGTGAGAGGCTATTTTTGACAGCTGATGATGCTACATCGGGCGGCCCTTTACGTCATTCCATAAAATCAATAAACCGAGGTGACTCCGCAATGATTTTCAATGCTTACACCCATCTTCTGACAAGCAATGCACCAAGCAACTGGTTTATGAATACAATCGCCTTCTGGACACTTGTGCTGCTTGGAAGCATGTGTATAGGTGGATTTTTCATGATGCGCAAATTCCTCAAGGTATTGCCGAAGGCAGACGGAAAGTCCAAGCTGGATTGGCAAAACTACTGGGTGGAGACAAGCCGTCATTTATGGACGGATGAGGCCAAAGCATTTCTCGATCAGCTCGTTGAGCCTGTACCCGGCCCTTTCCGTGATATTGCCAAACATTCCATAGCAGCCGAGATTGGAAAAATTGCAGTGGAGGACAATGCCTCTGAAGTGTCCAGAGATCACTGCATCAAAGGTTATATTATCGCCACACCCAAACGGGACAATAAGTTCCTGGTGAAGTTTTTGGAAAAAAACAAAATCGACTATACTCCGTATCGCCATCTGATGAAATGATAAATCATCGTGCAGATGATATAATGAAGCACATTCAACGGAGGAAAAATAAATAAAGAGCAGTTAGAGAGTTGCCGAATTGGTTAAATTATATACAGATCAACTCCGTTCGGGTAAGTCTTCTTACACACCTAACTTACCCTGCGGAGTTTTTTGACCTACTAGAGAGGATGTTCTATTTATGAAAATTGCCATTTGTGGTGGAACCGGTTTTGTCGGAGGCGCTCTTGTTGATTATTGGCTTCAAGCGGGACACCATGTGAAAGTAATCACTCGCAAGCTGCCTGATCTGCATAATCCGAGTAAAAATCTCTCATATATATCGTGGGAGCAGCTCGAAGAGACACCGCACGAGCTTGAAGGCTTCAATGCTCTCGTGAACCTTGCGGGTGAAACGCTGAACCAGCGCTGGACTACCAAGGCCAAGCTTGAAATTGTGGAATCCAGGGTGACAACCGTTGCACGGGTCGCCCGTCTGGTCGAAGCGTTGAAGCAAAAGCCCGAAGTCGTGGTTCAGGCATCCGCTATGGCAATCTATGGAACCTCTCCAGATGAAACCTTTGATGAGAACAGTCCGCAAAAATCGATGAACTTCCCTTCCCGGGTGTCGGAACAGTGGGAAATCGCTGCTGACGCTATTCAGGATGTAAGACTGGTCAAAATTCGGGTCAGTCTCGTTTTGGGGCATAAAAAAGGTGCCTTCCCTTTGATGAAACTTCCGTATATGCTGGGGTTTGGCGGAAAAATCGGCAGTGGCAAGCAGTGGACCAGTTGGATTCATATTATGGACATCGTTCGGTTGATTGACTTTACCATTCACAATAAAGAAATCTCAGGTCCAGTGAATGCATCTTCACCTCATCCGGTGACAAATGATGAATTCGGACGTACAGTAGGCAAAGTCTATCACCGCCCTCACTGGTTCCCTGTTCCTGGATTTTTGATTAAAACACTGGTTGGTGAATTGTCTGTTGTCCTGCTTGAAGGACAGCGGGTCATCCCGCAGAAATCGCTGGATCACGGGTTCCAGTTCACCTTCCCCACATTGACTGAAGCTCTTGAGGATCTGAAGCATCGCGGCTTGTCTGACTAACATGGCTGGATCAAGCTACCGGGATCTAACCTCGCATCCCGCTCTAATCTGAATTTCCATTGAGTTAACGGAACAGATACATTCATCCTGCCATTCGGTATACATAAACCGATTCAGCAAGAATGAATGTATCTCCGTCCGCCAGTGGGTATTCCTTGTATGGAGCCAGCAGGTTCCCTTGAAGCATCGTCCCATTGACCGAACCCAGGTCCTTGATTACGTATCCACCCGATTGGCTTCGGCTCAATTCCACATGTGCACGTGAGACCCCATTAGAGTTATCTACACATTGAACCATATCCGAAGCTCTTCCAATTATAAAAGAAGCCCCCTTCACATCTACACGCTCGCTTCTTGCACCTTCTTTCGAAATCCGTTCCAGATAATATACAGAACTATCCGCGCTATTCCTTTCAGCACCTGAGGCGGTCAACTGCTGCAGATTCACGGTTGCATCTGCTGCTGCAGTCGTGCGATTCCATTCTGAAGTTTCACTGACACCTGCATTTTCAATTGCATTTATACCTGTTCTTGTACCCGCGGCTGTTCTTGCTTTATATTCCTGAACAGATAAAGTGTCCCTCATGTTTCCAGCAGGTATGTCGGCAGACATCGCGGTTTCGACCCCGGCATGCACATTGCGTAGGCGAGAGGATGTAGAGGCTTCAGCTTCAGAACTGGCACCCGAGAAGTCCAGATGCAGCTTTGCAGCTTCACCAGACTTCTCGGGTGCATTCCAGCGCCAGCTCTCCTGACACACGCCCTCTTCATGTCTCGATTGCTGATTTTTTCGTCTGCCCAGGCCGGGAACAGGAAACCACTTATGAATGCCTGATTCACTGTGAGAGTCTGCCTTTCGCTTCCACATCCAGCATGCAGCTGCAGCAAGCCCGACACTTAGAGAACTGGAGAGAATCATTTCGTTCTGGCCTCGCTGCTCCATGTAGATGAATCTCCAGACTAATGCTATAGAGACCATACAGCCGAGCCAGATGTATGTCGTTCTTGAAGAGCCAGATGTTGACCCACTCTGTTTTTCTTTCGTATTCTCCTGCCAATCCACATCAAACGAGGGTTGCTGTATTTGTGAAGCATTTTGTTTCTCTTTCATAGAATTAGAGTCTGAGATTGAGTTGTTCGAAAGAGGCGGCTCAGCTGCTCTTCTATGTAAAAAAGACTTTGAACGCAGATTTGGATGATTTGCATCCTCCGTAATATCTGCATTCTCCCTCATCCATGGCTGACGCTGAGCCTGTAATTCCAAGACATTTGATTTATTCAACCCGTAGCTGAACTCATTTCTTGATTCCGTCAGCGCTGCAGCCCCGATTCCTGAATGTGTTGCACTTCCCGTGCACAATTCCAGCAGCAGCTCACGTAACTGGCGAATATCCCAGCGTTCGTCATCACAAAGCTGTAACACACGTTGTATCCCTTCTCCCTGCAGCTCCTGCACATACGCCATAAGTCTTATGACCAGGTCACGGAATAACAGCGGTGTATGATCCTTCTGCCGGACATCCATCATAGGCACATAGATCAAACCTAGCTCCCCTTGCTCCATGGACCCTTGAATAAAGATATACTCTTCATGAATCCACAAATTTTGCGGCTCAAGCATATACTGTCTGCATTCTTCAAGTACATCAACCAACTGAAATAGAAGATTGTACAGCACGGGTAGAGCAATCTGACCAGACCTCAACATCTGGGATAACATCTTATAACCGGAGATGTCGTACTGCAGCGTCACATTTTGATCGATCTCCCGTGTGTGCACAGGCAGTATACGCGGGATTCGGTTCGAGGATAACATCCCTAGCTGTACCCTGCTAAGCTCCTGCATGCGAAGTCCGTTTTCTTTTTCCAAAGTCATAAATGCCCCGCCGTTTCGTACAAAATCTCTCGTTAATCCATACATGCCGATCCTCACTTTCTAATGTTATTAGTTGCTGTAACATGCAAGTACTCGTTATGTTGTAATATAGATCCACGAGCTGATGAAGCCGGGCAGAACAGCCAGCATAAATGGAAACTTTAGGTTTTTCTCCTGAATTACCAGTGTGAGAGAGCCCAGCTTGAAGAAACTGAACAGATTAAAAATCATTGTACGGAAGCGCTGCGCACCATCTCTACGAAACAGCAGAATAATGATTCCAATGACTCCAGCATACAAAATGGAATAAACTACAACGTGCACACCAAAAGAAAACCCGGTCCACGCTCCGATACCTCCAAACAGCTTTACATCCCCTGCGCCGACCGCACCGATAACATACATCAGAAAAAGCATACCGAAACCGGCAGCAAATCCTGCTGCAGAGAACACCATACCTTCCCACCCGCCCCAAGCCAGATGAGCAGTCGCACCGGCTAAGGTTACTGGCACGGTCAGCCGATTCGGAATTTTCATCGAGCGAATATCCGATACAAACGCGGCCAGGAGATAAATACAGCAGCACGTATAAAACCATTGCACCTACATCACCTCTCCTTATTTTCTGGATGCTACAGTAAATGTCGTTTCCGTCTGCACACCTTCCGCTGTCTCCACAACAAAACTCCACGTTCCTTCCGTCGTTCGAGTGCCGACAAACCAGGTCCACTCGATGATCCCGTTTTCGTCAGCAGTAGCCCAGCCTAAATGCTTCGCAGAACTCTCACCTGACTTGTAAAATATTGTAAGATTGGCTGAAGCTCCCGGCTCAACCTGAACTTTGATCGTTGCATGATTGCCTATATATGCCGGTTCCGGCTTTGACAAAATAGCTGCCGCACCCGTACCGCTGTCATTCCCTTCACCACTGGCTGCGCCCTCCTCTGTGTCACCAATCCATATTCGCTCAGCCGCGGCAGCTTGAATTCGTAACGGTTTACTCAGAAAGGGAACTTTCACAGGCAGCTCATAACTCAGCTCAATTCTGAAGTATGGATTCGTTTTACTCTTCAGATCGGGAACAGATATTCCATTAACATGAATCCGCTCCATATCCAGCAGACTCGTTTCAACAAACGGCTGCAGCAGTGGCTTGATAACAGGATCGAGCACCGCCTCGAATGCTGCTGTTTTGATCCTTTGCAGCGGTTCTTCACCGCTTTTGGCCGCTGCCCGAACCCAGTCACTTAACGGTGCAGGTAATGAAGAAGCGTAATCATCAGCCCATTCCGTCAGATCGAGCTCCGGCCACTTTCCTCCTCCCTTAACTCCCTCTCCGCCAGCAGAATCCGACGGACTGAAAACGAGAGATACCGGGTACACCTTTGTTGACAGTTGCTTCACTGCTTCCCCCGCAGTGCTTTGCAGAGCGGTAGAGATCAATGTCATCTGAACAATGAAAATCAGAAATAAAATAAAAAACAGAAATACAGGCAGTACCAGCGAAGCTTCCAGTACCATACTGCCATGCTCTTTCTTTGCTTCAGGCATCTGTTTTTTCAGAGCATGTAACATCTTTAATCTGTTTATCCTCATGATTCGCTGTCGCTGCATCTGCATGCTTGGCCCCTTACCCCAATCCTGCCCCCATCTATCCATCGCCCCTCCGTCGAAACTTCCTCCGCCTGTTCATCAAAATTTCTCCATCCGTTCAATACGAATAATCCGCCTTATACTCAATAAAAAAGCGTCCGTCCTGCACTTGATCTGCGCTGCCCATAGCGACACCTATACTTCGCACGACTCCAGGCAAAAACCACAGCTTGATGCTGCTGCGCATCTGACCCGAAGCATATGTAAACTTTCCATCCGGGTTGACCCCCGTATTCATTCGGATTAATGCCAGCATTCGAGACATTTTCCGTTCATTATTGCTGTGCATAAGCAGGAAGAGACGAAGGTGATCTCTGTAGGTCAGTTTCACCTTGATATATTTCGACAGCTCTACATTACCCTCTTTGGCCAGCTTCATCATGTCCTCGATGGCATGTGTAATGCCGTATAAAATAGCCGCAGACAAAACAAGCAGCGGATTACCCAGCTTGCTGTTCTCAGCCAGCCCTTCAGCCGTTCGAATGGCAAGACGCATACCAAAGATTTCTGCATATGCAGCCGCAATGTTACCAGAAGAATTGTGGAATCCGTAGATGATATATTCCAGTTCCTGATTCTCCAGCTTGAACACATCACCGGCCTCACCATCACCTTCTGTCCAGGAAAACAATTGACCAAAATCCATAGAATTAAAATAGGCGAGCGCGTACTCATTCTGGAACAATTCATCGCCCAGGCTGGCTAGAAGGCCTGACATACCGCCAAACAGCTGATCCATTCCTTTCATCGCATTTCCTCCTGAATCATACGGATCACTTGATATCTCGGCTTTTTCCGCTTGCTCGGAGCTTTCTTCATTCAATGCGATGTTGGCATCATAATATTGTTCAAGCTGCCTGAACGCTTGCTGTGCACCAGAGCTTCCTTTCTCAATACGTGTTAATAGCCGTTTCATTTCTTGCAGCTTGCCTTTGGACTGCTTGTCATTCGCTTTGCGCTTTGCGTCGGAACCGCGGCCATTTTCAAGCTCTTGTTTGCTTTGCGTAATGAGATTGGAAGGCCCCGTCCGCTCATAAGAATTCATATAACGTTCCGTCGTTTGGCTGGCTTGTCTGACCGCAGACTTGATCGGAACGCCCCATTCTCCCGTCACACTGCGGAGCTGAGTATTCAGCTCCATACTGTCTTTACGAACGTTGGCGAACTCCGTATTCTGTGATGTCACGCGAGACTTTAACCGATCAAACAAAGCACCCTCTCGTACAAGCTCCGAAGCGAGAGAACGTGTGCTTTTAGCTTCACTACCCGAACCAGTCTTCTCAAGGGCGGCCCCTGGCAGAGACGAATTGCCTACATCGTCATAACTGACATTTTCAGCGCGGTTCTCCCCTTCCGCAATCACACGTTTCATCTCTTCGTTGATTTGACGTGCCTCTTCAATCTTCGCCTCTGCTTCCACCAGCTTGATCTGATGTGTCTGCAGCGCTGGCTGTATAATCATGCTAATGCCTGTAACTATGCTGTTAACCCCTGTCCGGTAACGCCCCATTTCAACGATGTACTGCTGTTCGATAAAAGGCAGACCTTCATCTGCCTGCTTTTTGCTTAAATAATCGCCATATCGGGATGCTGCTTCTGCAGCTGTCTTCGGTGTTTCTTCAAGCATTTCATCATAGATTGCCTGCGCAGGCGGCCTCATAACCAAGTCAGGAAGCCTTGTAATCTGATCTGCAGATTCAACCTGATTGTCTATCGCTTCATCCAGCAGTTTTTCACGCTTGTCATAGAGCTTTTGCAACTTTTTCAATAGATCTACCGTATGTGCCGCCTCCTTCATCTCCTCCGACATCGGTTTAAATCGATCAATCACTTCCAGCACAAAATCAACCGGGGCCCTGTATTTCATATCCTCCTGGATCTGGCGATTGAAAATATCATATCTGCCCAGCTCACGCTCCATGCGGAGTGAAGTTGTGTCCCACTGCATATCCAGAACAGGGAAACGATCCTTCACAGCTGAAGGCTTCACACTATCATTTAACACTTTAGCCATAGTGGCCTCCCCGCTGCTATCCCCATACGCAAACAAACCATACTCCCGCAGTGACGTATCGTAAGCAGACATAACCGATCTCATCGCAGCATGTGTCATACGCTCCGTTTGCACTCTAAAAGCAGCGATGCGTGCATAATCAATGAAGATCGCCACAAACATATACACTCCCGCCAGAATTAAAATCAGAAACAGCGTTACAGCCCCGGTTTCACCGTCTTTTTTTCTGAACAGAGCCTCCCTCCCCCTTTACTTTGTTTTACTTTTGCCAAAATACTGCACAACCTGTCCAGCCTCTGCAGCTGAAACGGCCGCTTTATCTCCCTTGCCTTTGAACTTTGCCCCGTAATAACGGGCCAAGTCCACTGTTCGAATAAATTCAACCGGTTCTACAACAGCAGACGAGCCTTGTGTAATTACACCACTGCCTGAATCCAACAAAAATGAAGGCAGCGGCAGTGAAATCACCTGCTCCAGCCTCGTTGTTACTTTCCGCTGAATCAGAGCATTCCGGTACGTCATCGTGCCCATCATAGCCGAAGGCATGCCGCCGGATGCCTGAGCCAGCTTCTTCTCCGAGAGACTGGCCCCCTCACCAGCAGCTATAGTCACAGTGACCTCATTGTCTGCACCCGCCCATCCGAACACAGATCCCAAGAGACGGTCATCCGTCAGCCTCCAGTACAGGGAATCCTGTTCTCCAGCAGTATATTTACCTGTCATTGCTTGTTTGTGGCTGTTGTCCCAGCTGTAGGCAGCTCGTTCCGCTGCTGCATATGCATGCTGGTTCAGAAATACCTTTTGATACATGTACATCGTGAAGAAAAGCAGCAGTATTAGAATAAACAGAATAACCGGGAAGACCAGGGAAGCTTCAATGGTGAAGCTCCCTTCCTCCTTTCTCAGCCTACTTATCCGGGAAAAATTCATTACTTTTGGTGTCCACTTTCGAAAGCAAACTTGTGATCAACGCTGTTATTTGTTTCTTGAATATCAATGCAATAATAATGATAACCCCAATAATCAGGATCAGCTCCAGCGTTCCCAGCCCCTCTTCTTCCTTCCATAGAGCTGCTGCCTTGTTCTTCATGACTTCCGTTACATGTGCCTTCATCTCAATCACCTGCTCTTTCATTCTGATTCACCTGTCCTCTCAAGCTTGTCCACTTGCACTTATCCATGCAGTCAATCGTCTTCCCCATTCCACCTACATATTCATCATCATAAAAGCAGGCGCCCCGATCATAACCACGATCGTAAAGAAAATTAGCACCATGGGAAACACAAGCTTGGAAGATGCCTGCTCTCCCTTAGCCCGGCTCACTGCCTTACGTTTCTCCCACAGTACATGTGACAGATCCCTAAGCGCCAATACAAAGTCACCTCCCCCGCGCCGAAAATTAAGCAGCACCGTCGATGTAAAAATCGTCACCTCCTGCACACCACAGCGGCGGCTGAACTGTTCAAAGGCTTGTTGGAACGAGTATCCATTATTCCAGTCCACCGCTGCCTTTCTTAATTCGTTGTAAAGCGGATGATGCCGCTCACCTTGACTTGCCACACAATGCATAATGGCACGCTGCACCGTCTCCCCCGCTCCAACCAGCAGCACAATCCGATTGAGCAGCTCAGGCAGCTCTATGAGAATATCCTGATCTCGCCGCTGTACTTTAGCGTATAAATCCTTAACCATGGCAAACGGTACAGCAATTCCAAGCACCAGCCCTCCGACAATTCCACCAACGCCTGTATCACCAATGATTGCGAGCACACAGCCAGCCAGCAGCATCAGCCAAGTGTATGTCAACATTTCGGCACAATAGAGCAGCGTTTTCTCACCGCTATGCTGAATGCCGTACATCTTCTGAATGGCATGCTGCATACGAAACATAAGCACAGGCAATCTGCGTCCCACATCGACCTTGTCCAGTAAAAACAGAAACGGGCCATGCATCTTTTTGAAACGCACACCTTGCATATCAAACTGACGTAAATGTCTGTAGGTTTGCCCCCGAGTGCGATCAAGCACGATCCAGCTCACTCCCAGACCTCCTGCAATGACAAGGGGAAGCAGCATTTTTTTCAACTCCCTACACTTTGATATCCATAATGCGATGTATCCATAAATAACAGCAGACCAGTACAGCAAGTGCCCCGGTGGAGATAAGGTATCCCATCCCGCTGTATAACGGCTCCATGAAATCGCCGGCGGTAAGATTCAGAAACAGCAGAAAAATGAAGGGTGCTGCAAACATCACCTTCGATTCAAATCTTTTCTGTGCGACAGCAACCATAATATCCTGCTGAATATCCAGCTTTTCTCCGATCACTGCGGACGTACGACGAACCACTTCCACCAGATCACCGCCTGTTCGCTTACATGTAATAAACACATCTGCAAAATTTGTAATGTCCTCGATCTGTGCCCGATCCGAGAAGTCCTGCAGCGCTTCTTCAATGGGCTGCCCGTATTCCATTCGAGTTCTTAATATCGTGAACTCCCGGATCAGATCCGTATCTGCCTCAGGATTCAACATACGCAGATCCTCCACAGATTCCTTAAAACCGTTCTCGACTGATTTTCCAGCCGCCAGTGCCGAAGACAAGGCATAAAGAGCTTGCTTGAAATGCAGACTTAGTGTCATCCTTCTGCGTTCCAGCAGTACGTTTCTCCACAACCCGGGCACCCATATGCAGCCTGCAGCCAATACAGCTCCTGCAAGCAAGTGGTGGTAAAACAGCAGGCCCACACTGAAAAATAATGAACCGCTGACGATCATGCACATTAGCCGCTGTCTTGTAGTGAGCATATATACGGTGTAATCCGTTAACGCCTGGCTGCTCTGAGTCACCTTGGATCACCTCCTCCTGAACAGGTGTGTTGTCCTTCCATTTGCTCTATGTATCGATCCAGCCATTCTCCCAGCCCGGCCATCTGGATTTTATCTGCCTTCATCAGTTTTCCTATTTGCACTAATCCCCCAATAATGCGACCTTCCCGTTCCTCCTGCTCCTGGAAACGAAATAACGGGTTTAGAAGCACCTCACCCTCCTGCATCCCGATGACTTCACTTATTTCGGTCACCCGTCGTGAATGATCCCGCATCCGGGAGAGATGGACAAAAATATCTATGGCCGAACTAATCTGCTGTCTGACAACCGCAATGGGAAGCTCTGCACCGCTGAGCACCATCGTTTCAAGCCTGCTGATCATATCCGAGACTGTATTGGCATGCCCGGTGGATAACGAACCATCATGTCCTGTATTCATCGCCTGCAGCATATCGAGCGCCTCCGCTCCCCTTACCTCCCCGATGACAATGCGATTTGGACGCATCCGCAGCGAGGACTTGATCAGGTCCCGGATAGAAATTTGCCCTTTTCCTTCGGTGTTGGCATTACGCGTCTCCAGAGATACAAGATTGGGCACCGTCACAATCTGCAATTCTGCGGAATCCTCAATCGTAATAATCCGCTCATCGGAAGGGATGAACTGGGATAAGGCATTGAGAAAAGTTGTTTTACCAGACCCGGTTCCTCCACCGATAAAAATGTTGTATTTACTGCGTACTAACTGCTGTAACAATATCGCCGCCTCCTGATGCAAGGCCCCCTTCTCAATCAGATCAGACATCGTCATCGGTTCACTAGGAAACTTCCGAATGGTCATCGTTGGACCCTTGAGCGCGATAGGAGGCAGCACAATGTTGACCCGCGACCCATCCTTGAGACGAGCATCTACGATCGGAGAAGATTCATTCACAATCCGGTTCACTCCCGAAACAATCATCTGAATAATATCCTCCAGTCGCTCTCTGGACTCAAACTGCAGCGGAATCCGCCTCACATTCCCCTCCTGCTCCACAAAGATCTCCTGATGACTGTTAATCATAATCTCCGTAATGTCCGGGTGATCCACCAAGGGCTGCAAAATATCCAACCCGCGAAACGAATCAAACAATCGCTGTACCCATGCATGACGTTCGCCTGAAGTCAGGTATTCCAGATTCGGATCACCGAGAACCTTCCTTTCAATCCCTTGCCACAGCTCCTCATCTCCTGCAGAAGAAGTGAGATCGAGAGATGAACGAACCTCTCTGCGCATTCGCTGAAACTGCTGCTCCTGATCCAGTGTGTTCCATGACCGCTCTGTCATCATATCCAAAGCTCCGCTGAATGAATGTGTCCTGTACGCCTCCGCTCTTCTTCTTCAGACTGGAGCAGCAGGTCACACAGCCGCTTCACTTCACGCTGGAAGATTGGCGAGCTTAACATGACCTCCTCCTGATTCAGCTGCTTCCATGAAGGGATATAGGGCAGAACCGCATCCACATGCAGATCAGCTCTAGGCAGCGAATTAAGCAACTGCTCCCGATGTTCGTTTATGACAAAATATGTACGCTCCAATACACTCCCAAGCATCTCCGGGCGAGTTCGATCGGCATGCTGCAGCCATTGACCCCATCGGTGCATCGCAGCGAGATCATCCCTCACCAGCCAGACAAACGTGTCCGCGTTTTCGAGTACACCTTCACTTCGTTCATCCCAGCTGGAGTCCCCATCCAGAATTAACACCTCATACTGTCCACAACCGACCAGAAACCGGATCAAGTCAGCTGTATCCGTTTTCGACATCTGCAGCATTTCCTTCCGATTGGCTAACGGCCAAAACACATCTGACTTCAATGTCTCATGCCGCATGACATACGCCTCCACTGCTTTGATTTTCCCCGTAGTTATCGCATCGTCAGGCAAGCCTGAACAAGCACCTGTACTTCTGCCGCCCTGTTCCTTAACGCCTTTTGCCGTGACTCGCCCAGACGACTCTCGTCCTTGCTCTGATCGTTGCACCTGAACCCTTCCCCCGCTCACCTCCCTTCGGCGGGCCTTCAGATCGTACAGCAGCCGTGACAATCCCGTTTCAGCATCAGTCAGAGTTTTATTGCTCTGCCGAAACCCTTTCTCCAGAAAAGGAAATGAGCTGTCCATCGTCTCCAGATTGAGATAGAGCACAGAATAACCAGCAAGCCCGAGCTGCTTGGCCAGATGCAGAGAGACTGCTGTTTTACCGCTCCCTCCGGAAGCGGAAACTACAGCGATACTTAACGTGTTCCGACCTGAACGCGCACTGCTCCGGCTTTGCGGCTGGCGGCATGCATTCCTTACCGCCTCCAGCAGCACAGGTAATGGCTGATATTTCATAAGCTGCTTCGTCTCAGGTCCTTCATCCTGTCCTTCACTGAGCAGGAGCCAGGAGACCCCGGAATGCTCCCCACCGTTCAACAGCCAAGGGTTCAAAAAATCGGGCTCAGCAACAAGCAGATCGGGCATTTCTCGTTCAGCCTGTTCAAGCATATAACTGCTGAATGCTTCCCACTCGGAAAAGGCAATGAATCGCATATGAGAGCCAAATGAGCTGCGCTGCACATAATCGAGCCAGGCACGAATATAATCTTTATCCCTCGATACCAGCACCACTTTAAGTACGATCACTTCCTGTTTCCCTCCCTGAAAAAAAGCACAAAAAACACCGCCCATTATCCGCATGAACATGCAGAATATGGACGGTGCTTCCGTCACGTGCTATGAATTTATGGATACTATATCATACAAATTCTGGACGAGCAACACATTTATTCTAACCCTGTTTACCTAAGAGCCGTAAGGTGCACCAAATTCAATAATATTCCGATCTGGATCAAGAATAAAGATCTGGGCGAATCCAGCCACGCTATCAGGTCTCGCCTCATATTCGATGCCCTGCTGCTCCAGCCAGGCAATCGTCTCCGAATAGCTGACCACCCATAGTGCAAAATGCCCATCGGTTGTATCAATTCCTGCTTCACGAAGCGTATGCCCTTCTGGATGCTGAAGCAGATGAAGCTGCTGACTTCCAATCGCATACCACGCACCCGTTGAACGAAACGGTGGACGTTCAATTTCCTGCATGCCTAACAAGCCGGAATAAAATTTTTTTGCCGTCTGCAAATCTCGGACCGCCAAGCTGACATGATGAATATGCGCATATCTAATCATCTCTGAATTTGCCCCTCTCCGGTGTCTGCAACAAAAAGCATAAAGCTTCCCCGTCTATTCTATACCATTTTGAAGTGTCACCAAAGTCCCAAAAAAACACCCCTGCTCCTCATCCGGCTACCAACTGGTTAATCCGAACTCAGAGTCAGGGGTATTCCCATTATTCCTTATTTAGTTCCACGTTTCCCTTATTCAGTTCCGCGTTTGCTTATTTTGCGGCGTCCAAAGCCTCTTGAGGAACCTTGATTTCTGCTACCTTGTCATGGTTGGAGAACGATGTGTCCATTTTCATGTCCATTGTCATTTTCTGACCGTTTTGTTCCATCTCCATAACCATCGCTACATCAATTTTCTCAAGCAGAGACGTCTCTTTGTTAATCAAATATTTCATATTCATGCTCTTGATGTTCATTTGATCAAGCAAAGCCTGCATTTGGGCATCTGAGCCGTTTTGTTCCATCACGGATTTAGCCAATTCCTTGACATTATCACCCGAAACATCTGCATTCAGGACATAACTGTCGCCCTCTTCTGTAATTTTGATATCGTCCTTCACTTTTTTGAACTGATCCAGCTCTTTTTCCGGATTCATGCTGGCTTTCATCTGCTCGATGAGTGCCTTCGTTTGATCCTCAGGAATGCTTACCCACTGGTCTCCAACTTGGGAATAAATATTTTCCGAAGTAATGTACTGTTTCACATTTTGCTTCTGTCCAGACATATCCATTTCCATCTCTTGATAAATCATCATCGGATCTTTAATGATATCCATCTTGAGTGATGTTTTCACCTGCTGGTCCTGAGATTGCTCTCCGGCATCCAGCTTGATTTGCTGATCAATATTTGCTTCCGTAGTGAAGCTTTTCAGCGCTTTAGTTGCCTCACCTGTTTTGGCAAGCAATTCGTCCAGTGTAGGAACAGCCGCACTCTGTCCTTCTGTGTTGTTGCTCTCCGTTGTTGTTGATCCACTTCCTGTCGCCGGCGCTGCGGAGTTGTCTTTATCGTTTCCGCATGCTGCCAAGCTCATTACCAGTAAAGCCCCAATAATCATTGTCGTCCACTTCTTCAAGTTGTTATCCTCCCAATAATGTAAAAATAATGTGACCAGCGTTATTACCCAATAATTGCCGATATTAATCATCTTACAGGCAATTTCTTTCTTATGGAAGATTATCCTGAAAAACCGCTACTTATATACTTATAGAAATCGTTCTTTAGTCTCAGGTGTAGGCAGCATACATGCTTCATCTTTCCCAAACCAGCGGTACCGGTTACGCGCAACCCAGTTGTAAACTGCATTCCGAATGAATTTGGGAACGATGATCAATCCGTAGAACAGCGGGTAGGGAAATTTCAAACCTTTAGCCAGTCTTAATGCGGCCGTTGAGCGTGTATAGTATTTTCCATCTTCAATCAACACAAACGTATCCATACTGTCTGTGCTCAGGCCCCCCTTTTCCAGCAACCCCTTAGCCACATCCGATTGAAGTGATGCAAAATGATATTTCCCTTCCGGGTCCCGCTTGATAATCCATTTCGTTAGTCCCTGGCAGAAGTGACACACGCCATCCACAAGAACGATCGGGTGCCCCTGATGTTTATCCCTTAGAGCTGCTGTCATAATGTTAGCCTCCTCATCTGGCGCTGTTACATTACTTACCCACTTTGGAGCATAACCTTTCTCCTGCAAAAAAAGAAAAAAAGCGCAGGCACTGTGCCTACGCTCATATTTGTCAGCCAATTACTCAGCCAATGCTTTTTGCATCCATTCGTCTTCGATCATTTGCTGATGCAGATCGCCTGACCATTGATCCATGCATTTGCAGATGAAATCTTTACGGCAAACAGGACAAGGTGTCTTTTGCAGACGGCTGATTGCAGTCATTTTCCATTCCGGTGCTTTGGAGTAGAATACACGGCACTGTGTACCATCTACCAGTTTCATTGTAAATTCGTACAAACCGTCTTTTTCATTTTTGCTGGCTACTTGCAGTTGTGCAATACTTGGTCTATAAGACATGGATATCACCTGTGAATTCAAATTTGGTTCATGCTAATGACACTGACACTTTTCGTACTAAGTCATATTAAAGAAATTTCAGGTCAATGTCAACTCAAGAACGCTCATCCGCCAAACAGAATATCCAGAATGGTGCCGACTTGTCCCTGCTTCTTGCCTTTGAGCACATCCGGATTAAAAACCTCCACATACCCGCAGGACGTGCAGGATACAAACAAATAATGATTATGCTGAATATCAAACACCTTGCTCAGCCCTGCTCCCGACATCGATACCTCCTTGATGCTGCAATCCGTGCCCCGGCATTTGGTGCATACAAATCTTCTCTCAATCATCTCTTCAATACTCATGACCGTCCCCCCTTATGGAAATGTGTAGCATGAAGTGATAAATATGTAACATGAAAGATTATACTGACTGTTCTGTTATGTAAAAGAGTACGCGCTAACCAGGGGATTATCCTCCCCTATGTGTCAGATTCAATCGAGTAGGAGGCTACCCATTAGTTGAGTAGCCGACCTCTCACACCACCGTACGTACCGTTCGGTATACGGCGGTTCAACCGCTTGCGTGCA
>NZ_JACHKG010000033.1:0-60462 GCF_014203995.1 Paenibacillus sp. JGP012
AAGAAGACATTCGTTCCGAAATTCGGTACGAATGTCTTCTTTTCTGTAAACTAAATAACATCTGTAGAAAAACTGCTAGTTCTTCAGTGGCCTCTGCATACCCCCGTGCCTTTTTGTATTTCATCACATTTATTTTGTTTTGAAGCTGAGAAAACCATCATCCACAGCTACCGTTGTGCCATTCATCGCACTCGCAGCATCACTGAACAAAAACGTAACTACACTTGCCACTTTTTCGGGCTGAATCAATTCTCCGCGCATGTGCTGGGTTGCCAGTGCGTCCTTCATCGCCTTGTCATTGCCTAATATCGGAGTTTCAATGAAGCCAGGCGTAACCCCGAGAACACGAATGCCATGCTCAGCCAATTCCAGTGCTCCAGATTTGGACATCATGACCACCGCTGCCTTCGCAGCATTGTAGTTGAAGCTGCCCACAGCTGCCACACTTCCGTAGATCGAAGCCGTGTTCACAATCGTACCCTGCACTTTCAGTTCTACCATTTTCTTCGCACCATAATACATGCCGTAGTATACGCTGTGCTGATCAACATCAATAACTTTGTGATACGATTCCGGGTCCATCTCCAGAAACGGCTTTACAAGCCCGATGCCTGCATTATTGAAAATGCCGTTGAATGTGCCATAGGTCTCCACAGTCCAGTCAATCAACGCTTTGATCTCGTCGCCTTTGGATACATCAACTTTATAAGCTCCGGCCTTACCACCATTTGCTTCAATCTGAGCTGCAACCTGTTTGGCACCATCTTCGTTAAAATCCGCGACAACGATCGTCGCCCCTTGTGCAGCCAGCTGCAATGCTGTTTCTTTTCCGATCCCGCTTGCTCCACCCGTGATAATAATGACTTTCCCTGTATGTTCGGACATAACATTGATCTCCTTTGCTGTATAATTTCGATGTAAGGTGAGTAAAAGTTAGGTTATAACTTTTATATATTTAATCATACTAATCTGTCTTTCTTTTGTCAATCCGTGAGCCTTGTCCATGATTTGTAGTTTTTGTTTTTATGGAGTAATTATACAAAGAAAGACGAGCACTCGCTCCGCAAGCTTACTCGTCTTGTTGTATTTATCATTTAAACAAACTATTCACTTTGCAAACCGCTGAGCGGTTCCTTCAAGCTATTAATGTTATTGATTAATTCAGGAATACCTGTCTTTTGCCAGTTCTCTGCGGTGAACCCCTGCTCTGCAATAGTTGTTTCGAACTGATCGACAACTTCGGTAAGCTGGTTATTATAACTCACCAGATTCTCATGGATGTTCTGACCTATTGCAGGGGCATTCAATTGTGAGAATTCCGCTGCTTCCATCTGAATCAAGTCAATCTTTGCTTGAATCTGATCCGTTACATCCGGATTGTTGATCGCATCCGCTGCAAGCTGCTGCAAATCCGTTCCGGCTGTTGATACCTGTTCTATATAATCGGTCGCGCCACTTACATAATTCAAACTTTGATTCGTCTGCTCTACGATTGAACACGCTGAGATCATAAGCACACTGGATGCAACAACTGCGGTCATGACAAGTTTATGTTTTTCTCTTCGCCTGGGCATGATCATCTCCCTCTCCACACTAAGAATGATGGTTGCACGTTTATGATACTTGCTTCCAGGACGCAATTGCAAATGTGTCTGCACGCCACAGCATAACGATGTATAATAGGAGAATCACACAATAAAGGGATGTCATCATATGCTTCAAGCCTTGAATCAACGCTTGAACCGCATCATGCCACTGATTACCCCCAGCAGTATCATCATTGGTGTATTATGCGGCAGTTATTTATCTTCGTACACGTTTTTGTCCCCCTGGCTGTTTGCTTTCATGACGTTTGCAGGCAGTATCAGTCTAAGCGTACGGGATTTTGTGAATGTGCTGAAGAGGCCTTTGCCTTTGTTTATTTGCTTGCTGATCCTGCATCTGGCTATGCCGCTTGTAGCGCTGGGCATGGGGCATCTGGTATTTCCAGCGGATGCCTACACGATTACAGGCCTTGTTCTCGCTGCGGTCATTCCCACTGGAATTAGCAGCTTTATATGGGTGAGCATCTACCGAGGTAATATTGCCCTTACGCTTTCTATTATTCTTATTGATACCTTACTTGCTCCTTTTGTTGTACCCGGCGTGTTATCATTGCTTGTAGGTACAAGTGTTTCCCTTGACATTGGGGCCATGATGAGCAGTCTGTTCTGGATGATTGTGTTTCCATCCCTTCTGGGGATGCTTCTGAATGAGTGGACCAAAGGTGGCATCGTGCCTGTATGGGGGCCACGGCTGAATCCGTTATCCAAGCTGTTCATGGCTTCTGTTGTGGCGATCAACGGCTCGGTTGTCGCACCATATCTGGCTGACTTCAACTTGAAACTGGCAGGTCTGGCTGTAATAATTGTCTTTCTGGCTTCCTTCGGTTATGCTTTGAGTTATTTCATTGCGAAGTGGCTCGGCTGGAATGAAGCGGACCAGGTCGCCCTTGTTTTTAATGGGGGGATGCGCAACATTAGCGCTGGCGCTGTACTCGCAGTCACTTATTTTCCACCGCCTGTTGCCGTGCCTGTTGTGCTTGGCATGGTATTTCAACAGATGCTAGCGTCCCTTTCAGGCTACTTGCTTGGTCGACGTTCTCAGCTTTTGCGCAATACGGATAAAACTTCAGCAGCATGACCGTGCCATAATGATATTAGAAAACGCCGACCCAATGGGTTCGGCGTTTTTGGTTTACTTCTCTTGCTATTAGAGCTATAAGTTAAGGTGTTACTTAGGTAAACCTTAATAGTTTAATCTTGAAATTTCTGATGAGATGCCTAGAGCGATCAATAAGATATAAAAAACGATTACGATAAGTCCCCACATCAATGATGCTTTTGCAAAGTTTGCCTTGGATGGGTTTGAACCGCCGAAAGCCCAGACAAATAACATAATCAGGTTAACGAGCGGGATCATCAAAAGAAACAATGTAAGCATCCAACTTCCAAAGCTAACAGACGGTATAGCTGGTTTTTTATGTATTGCTTGATTAGGAGCTGCTTGCATAAACTTGAGGTCCTCCTTTCTGTTTGTTTTTTGTAAAAGCTATGAGTTGGTTTTTCCATTCAAAAAAACACAGAATGAATTGCCCTTAGTAAAAATACCCTATATTTCTGTAATTTTCAATGCAATATTTTCCATGTTTTCAATTCTGCGAATTCTTTTTGCGTTAGGCATATAACCAACGAAAGAAGCCGACAAAATGTCGGCTTCTTTAACTAAGCTTATATCGTTGATACCACAGCTTCAGGAAATATTATGTTATTTCGGTTGAATATATCCTTCAGCTTTGAGCAATTCAGCGATCAGCACTGCACCGCCTGCAGCTCCGCGAAGTGTGTTATGGGACAGCCCCACAAATTTGTAATCATAGAGTGAATCTTCGCGCAGTCGGCCTGTGGATACACCCATTCCGCGTTCGATGTCACGATCCAACCTCGTCTGTGGTCTGTTCTCTTCTTCAAAATACGTAATGAACTGTTTCGGTGCGCTTGGCAGCGCCAGCTCCTGCGGACGACCTTTGAACTGCTGCCAGCGTTCGAGAATTTCATCCTTGCTCGGTTTTTTCTCAAAGTTCACAAATACCGTCGCCAGATGTCCATCGGTTACCGGTACGCGAATACATTGTGTTGTAATCAATGGTGCAGATGCTTTGACAATCTGGTTATTTTCTACACTTCCCCAGATGCGAAGCGGCTCCTGCTCACTTTTCTCTTCCTCACCGCCGATGTAAGGGATAACGTTATCCAGCATTTCAGGCCAGTCCGTGAAGTTTTTGCCCGCACCAGAGATCGCTTGATACGTGGAAGCAACAACCTGTGTCGGATTAAACTCACGCAAAGCGTGCAGTGCAGGCACGTAACTCTGGATCGAGCAATTCGGTTTCACCGCAATAAAACCAGTTGAGGTGCCCAGCCGTTTTCTTTGAGCTTCAATCACAGCCAGGTGACCCGGGTTAATCTCAGGAATAACCATCGGTACGTCAGCTGTCCAGCGATGAGCCGAGTTATTGGATACAACAGGCGTGCCTGTTTTGGCGTAAGCCTCTTCCAGCGCCTGAATTTCATCTTTTTTCATATCCACCGCGCAGAAAATAAAATCAACCTGGCTCGCAAATGCTTCAACCTGGGATGCATCCTGCACGACAATATTTTTCACCGGCTCTGGAATCGGAACCGCAAGCTTCCATCTTCCTTGCACAGATTCTTCATACGTTTTACCTGCCGAATTGGCACTTGCTGAAATCGCGGTTACTTCAAACCATGGATGTTGATCCAGCAGGTCTACAAAGCGCTGACCCACCATTCCTGTTCCTCCGACAATACCGACTTTTAATTTTGCTGACATGGAATCATCATTTCCTTTCGGTTTAAGTTAGCTCATCTCTTGTTGTCATCGTACATGGGATACTGGAAGCTTGCTTTCATTCCCCTATCATTCACACTATTCAGGCCACTCCAAAGCGTGTAATCACAGCTCTGAAAAACCAAAAAATCCCATCCCCAAGACCAAAGTCTCAGGGACGAGATTGAACACTCGTGGTACCACCCAGATTCGCAAATATGTCACCATATCTGCCTCTTCAAGTATGTGAAGGATGACAGTTTCATCCGTTTTATACTCTAGCTCTATAACAGGAGCGCCTGTCACACCATCCTCCAGGAAAGCGGATTCCGATGTGCTGCTCAGAGTCTTTATTCGATAAAAGTTTCTTTGCCCCTTTTCAGCTGCCGGAGCTCTCTGATGAAAGAATGATTTTTATCTACTCGTCTCGTCTTCGCATTTGATATTGCGATTATAATATCAAAGTTCCAGTACGGAAGTAAACAGTTTTTTTTAATTTGCTGTAATTGGATATATTACAAAAATGAAGTTAGTCCTTCTTTTGCTATAAATTCATCATTCGTTAATCCAAACAAAAGCAGGTCATGGTACCTGCCATCGGTATACACAACTTGACGCCGCACACATCCAATTATACCCAAAAAGTTAAAACCAGAATAGCCTCCGTGCGGAATATTTCCGCCGAAGGCTGTTTATCGTTGACGCTTGTTTCAAATATGAAGAAACATCATTCCATTTTCCCAGGATACTGAGGTTCATGCACATCATCTGGCACCGTTTCATCAAAAACATCCTGACCCGGATAATCCCGCACCTCTCCCTCATGCAGCTCATGATTCTCATAATCGAAACGGTGTGCGGTTCTTTGATCCATCCGCCATGGGGAGCTCTTGCCAAGAGATTCAGATAACAAGGATGAGCCGTAGGGGCCCTCCGGGAACTCCTCAAGAGTAATATCATTTCGCTGCGATTCCACGGTGGATACGTCCGAATACTCCTGCCTGTCCTCCTGCACAAACTTTTCCTTCATCATTCGTCCCTCCTGATCGTCTTGGGATGATCAACGCATCTTTAAGATGAGCGAAACAGAAAGACCTTATGCATTTTTCTTGGAAAACACTGCGTTTCAAGTGCCGATTCATCACTGAATCTGCACCTTTATCCGCGCTGCTAGAACCATCGCATAGATACAAGCAGAGCAAAAACCAGCAGACCGATGATGCCTATTCGCGTATCCCGCCTGCTCCAGACCAGAAGAGAGGAACGAGCGCCTAGCGCAGCGTTTTCTCTCACCTTGCGCATCTCCATGGCAATGGTCATGTCCTCTGCACGCTGGAACAAGGCCATAAGCAGTGGAATGATCAAGGGCCCCAGATCGCGTATGCGTACGGTATTCGGCTTCAAAGCCGCTTTCCCGCGCGATCTTACAATCAGAGAAAACCGCTGCCACTCACTCCAGATCATTGGAATGAATCTGAAAATCAAAGAGACAGCCAGCGCAAACGAAGCGACAGGCAGTTTAATTTTCCGGCCATAGGCAAACACCCAGTTAAGACCCTCAACCATGCGTCCATAAGGTGTTGTTAACGAGAACCACAGGCTTGCCAGGGTTACGATGAACAGACGATACAGGTTCAGCAGCGTGACCTCGGCTTGAATCCATGAAAAGCCGAGCTGAATCCCCCCTTCATCCGTCGATAGTGTGCTGCCCGATAATGCTGTGGACAGGACAAAAAACAGGACGAGCGGTTTCATCAGCTTGATGCATCCCGTTAACATCTGACGGGGCAGCACAGCTAAAGCACCTGCCACCGGAATCAAGGTTAAGGTCAGGCCAAGCCAGTCCTTCTGAAGCATCGCTGCGGTCACGAGCAAGACGTACAACACCCATTTTAGACGCGGGTCGAGCACGCTATATGCTTCGTTAGAAGGAACAGATGCAGCAGTTGATTGTTGAAATTGGGCAGAATCATCATAAGCAGGTGTGGCTTCTGGCATTTCTTTCGCATCATACGTATGTTCAGCACCTGCTGCCTTCTGCCCCCCTGAACGAATAATGGCTTCAGCCATCTCTTCTGCCGTCATCGCTGGATAAGGGAAATCGATCCCGGCCGCTCGCAGCTGCTCTGCAAGGCGCATTGAAGGAGGCAAACCCATTCCAGCTTGCAGCAGCAGCTCAGGGTGTGTGTGCAATTCCAGCGGCGTAACATCCGCAATCAAGCGACCTCCTTTTAACAAAAGCACTCGGTCTGCATACGGCAGAAACGTATCCAGATCATGTGTAGCAATAATTGCCGCACCACCCGACATACGTTGCTTATCGAGAGAATCGAGCAGCAGCTTCATGCTTTGTGCCTCAAGGCCGGCGCTGGGTTCATCCAGCAGCATCCAGTCCGGTTTGGTTACATGACCAAGCGCCAGTCCCAGTCTTCGCTTCTCACCACCACTGAGGGCAAAGGGCGAACGCTCCAGGTGAAAACGCCGCTCCCCTTGATCCCCACGAGGCGGGTCCCACTGCGCCAAAGAATCTTCAATCCGCTGCTCACGGTCGGCTTCATTCAGACGATAAGGACGCAGCGAGTACAGCATCTCCCGCTTGATATCACGCGCAAACAATTGCTGCTCCGGGAATTGAAACACAAGCCCCGTCTGAAGCAGCACCGATTGAGGCACCCTCCCATCACGCCACATCGGTTCGCCTTCCAGCCGAATAACACCGGAATCCGGCGTTCTCAGACCAGCCATGGTCTGCAGCAGTGTTGTCTTGCCTGAGCCAGTGCAGCCCAAGAGAAGCGTAACCTCACCACGTCTCAGCGTGACTGTAATCTGATCCAGCAGTGTGCGCTTGTTCTCACCCGGGACTCGCACGCAAATATTCTTCAGCTCCATCACCAGCGCGCAACCTCCCTGGCCAGCTGCTCAGGCCTTAAAGGCGCAGCATGCTGCAGCTTCCCCTGCCGCTTCAGGATCAGGCATGTCTTGACCGTGAAAGGCGGCTCCAGTCCCAGCTGCTCACAAGGGGATTGCACCCCTTTTTGCTGCAAGGCATCGCCTCGTGTCCCGGTTTCTTCTGATACTCCTGCACCAGTTTCTTCTGATAGATGTTTCTCGTTTCTTTCTGATAATGGATAAAAAAATGACATCGGTGTGTCGTCATAGACACATCGTCCTTTATTCATAGCCATGATTCGATCACTTAGCGTTGCTTCCTCCAGATGATGCGTAATCCAGATTACTGCTGTGCCATTGCTCGTTACGGTCTGAACAATATGCTCCAAGCGGTCTCTTGCATCAGGATCAAGCATAGCCGCAGGCTCATCCATAATCAGCACATCCGGCCTGGCCGCAAGTGCTGTTGCAATATTTAGCAGCTGCTTCTGTCCACCGGATAATTGTGCAATGGCTGCAGCTGGCGGATGATGAAGTCCGACAATTTGCATTGCTTCCCTACTGCGGTTCTCCTTCTCCAGACTGGATATATGTAAATGCGATAATGCAAAATGGAATTCTTCTTCAATCGTGTCCCCCAGCACCTGTGCATCAGGCTGCTGTAATACCCCGCGAATGATCAGATTCTCCGGAACATTTCGTTCGCCACTAGACAAGGGCATGAAGCCCAGCAGTATGCCGGCAAGGGTGCTTTTCCCGCTCCCGTTCGCACCGACGATACTTAACCATTCCCCTGCTTTAAGTGCAAGCGAGACCCCGTCCAGCGCCTTCTTCACCTCACTGCCTTCAACAGTGTAGTGTACATGTACGTTTTTTAATGAAATGATAGGCAGCTTATCTTGCATTTCAAAATTAGTCCTTTCGCGATCTGAATTTATGTGATAATATGCTAATCGTTAACCAACAAAATAAAAAAGGTTAACAATAATTTTATCAAAATCGAAAGGATTGTACAAACATGAAATTATCTTTGCGAGGCATTGTATTCAGTGCGCTCATGGCAGCCATTCTTGTTATTTTTGGATACATAAGCATTCCTCTTGGATTCTCCCCTGTGCCGATTACGCTGCAAACGTTGGCAGTGATGTTAGCTGGCGGACTGCTTGGGCCACTTTACGGTTTTCTCAGCATTGCCCTAGTCGTCGTGCTGACAGGTCTTGGTTTTCCTCTCCTGCACGGGACCGGAGGACTGGGTGTTCTACTCGGGCCTACAGGAGGCTATGTTGTCATATGGCCATTCTCAGCTTTGCTGATCGGTTTGCTGCTCTCCAAGGTACAGGTTCGTGGTTTTAAAGGTTATTTTCTTGCTTTTATCATCATTGAAATATTTGGTTCCCTATTAAATTATGTCACGGGTGTTCCATGGCTTGCTTACCGCTTCAGCATGTCCTTGTCGGATGCGATGATTCAAGGCTTCTATCCTTATATTATCGGTGATCTGATCAAAGCTGTTTTCGCCACGATCATCATCGCTCCTATTCGCATCGTATACCCGCCTCAGCGTCTGACAAGTCCTATGCATTCCAATGTGATTAAGATGAACTAGTCTCTATCACCCCCTTCAGAATGTCTGGCCAGATCAGCACAGAAAACCGCCAAAGCTGGCCTTTGGCGGTTTTTCTGTATTTTCATTACGTTGTCTTTATTAAGCGTTCATTATTTTATCTTTATTGAGCTTTCATTACTTTATCTTTATCACGTTGCCCTCAGCCTGCTCAGGAACCGTAAATTTTCAGCAGCAGATCCTTGCTGCCCACCTGTCCTGAAGCTTGCGGAATGACATCATTGTAGTCCGCGGAGTTTGTTACGATGATAGGGGTTACCGTATGATAACCTGCGGCTTTAATTTGTTCAATGTCAAATTCGAGCAGCAGATCCCCCGCCTTCACTCGGTCTCCTTCCTCGATGTAAGAGATAAAATGCTGTCCATCCAGCTTGACCGTGTCCACACCTACATGTACCAGAATTTCGGCACCCGAATCGGAAACGACAGCAAGTGCATGTTTCTTCTTGAAAGCAACGGTTACTGTACCATCAAAGGGAGCCACAACACGACCTGTGGATGGCTCGATCGCAATCCCTTTTCCCATAGCGCCAGAAGCAAACGCCGGATCTGGAACTTCAGCCAAATCAACAATTGTACCTTCGATTGGACTTAACACTTCTTGATCTGTTTTGGAGGCTGCTTGAGCCGATGGCTTGGAATCCTCTTTGCTTGGTGCAGTCCCGGCAGTTTGACCTGCGTTAGCTTCTGTCTTCGTGTCCTCATCATCCACAGGATCTTTGAAGCCCATGATATACGTCAGAACAGCAGAAACGATAAAGGACGCTGCGATACCCATAATCAGTCCAGGGAAGCCTTGCCCACCCGGTCCGTAGAAGATTGGCAGTGTCAGCAGTCCCGGTGCACCCGAAGCGAATGCCTGTGTCCCTGCCTGACCGATAATTGCACCACCGACAGCACCACCGATAACACCAGCAATAAATGGACGTTTCAGCGGCAGCGTTACACCATAAATTGCCGGTTCAGTAATGCCGAACAACGCTGTAAGTGTAGATGACCCGGCAAGTGTTTTCAGTTTTTTGTTTTTCGTTCTGAGCATAACCCCGAACGCTGCTCCCGTCTGAGCAAAGACCGAAGCCGTTGCTGCCGGTTTTACACCGTCCTTGCCGTATACAGCAATGTTGTTGATGAAAACAGGGACCAAGCCCCAGTGTACGCCGAAAATAACGAGCAGCTGCCAGCTTGCACCCATCACAGCTCCGGCGAGCAGTGGACTGAATCCAAATGCAGCGACCATTGCAGACGCAATGCCGTTACCTACATATACACCAAATGGTCCAAATACAAGCAGCGTGAGCGGAACCATAATGACAAGCAAAAATAAAGGGGTCACAAAGTTTTTAATACTATCATGAAGCAGTTTGTTAAAAAACTTCTCCAGCTTGCTCATCACAATAACCGCCAGAATAATCGGTATAACGGTAGACGAATAGTTCATGAGCACAACGGGAATTCCGAAGAAGTCCGTAGGTGTGCCGTCTGTCTTCAGTTGAATGATTGTTGGATAGATTAATGCTCCTGCAATCGTTAATGCAACGAACATATTTCCCTGGAATTTACGTGCCGTTGTAACCGCTAACAGGAGCGGCAGGAAATAGAACAAGCTGTCTGCTGCTGCATACAGAATGATATAGGTCGTGTCTGTTTTCTCCAGCCAACTCATATTGTTCGCGATCAAAAGCAAACCTTTTAATATACCGGCTCCAGCCATAACACCAAGCAGCGGTGCAAAAATACTCGATATGACGTCAATGATGCCGCCCAGGCCTTTCACCTTTTTGCTGCTCTTCTCTTTACTCGAAGAATCGTCCAGAATATGACTGATCTGACCAATCGCCTGATATACTTCAGGTACTTTATTTCCCACAACAACCTGGAATTGTCCGCCGTTTTCCTTAACGGCAATAACACCCTCTGTTTTCTCCAGACCCGCTTTGTCGGCCTTGGAATCATCCTTTAATACAAACCGCAGCCTTGTTGCACAGTGAACGAGTGACTCCACATTTTTCTCACCGCCGACCCGCGCTACAATCTCTCTGGCCAGTTTCTCTTGACTCATGATATGCCCTCCTACTTTTTGTCCAACAGGCACTTTACCGATTTTTTTGCACACAAAAAACCTAAGCCTGGCGCAGATGGACACAAAGGTTCCAACATGCACATGACTTAGGTTTTGCCTGCATAACCAGTAACAATCCCAGTTAAATCGTATTCAAATTCCTGTTATACACATAATATTATAATATAACCAATTATGTCAATCATTAATTGTTATCGATTCACGACACGTTCAATGTGTACGGTCAGATACAATTTCTCCTCATTGGTCAGCTCATGATCGTATTCCTTGTTAACAAACATGGCTATTTTTTCTACACATGCAGCAGCTTCAGGATGTTTCTCCTTGATCATATCGTAGAAATGATCGTAATCTTTATCATAGTGTGTGCCGTTCAGCACACGCTGCGAGAAAAATTTCAAATGTGTAATGAAGCGGAAGTAGCTTAGCGACTCCTCATCAAATTCCATTTTAAAATGATACTTCGCGATATTAATAATCTGCTGGATAAACTTCGTCATATTCATCGTAGTGATGACTTCTTCATTCATCTCCGCATTGACGATATGCAGTGCAATAAAGGCAGCTTCATCCGGCGGAAGTTCGATCTGCATGCGCTTGTTAATTTCTTCAATCGTACGCAGTCCCAGCCCGAATTCGGCCTTGTACAGCTGTTTGATCTCCCACATTAACGCATTTTTGATCTCGATGCCTTCATGATAACGCTCTATTGCGAAATTAATATGATCCGTCAAGGATACATAGATGTTCTCATTCAGCTTACGTCCGAGGCTGTCACGTGCGTGTGAGATCATCTCCTCTACGATTTCAACCAGTTCCATCGGAACCTCGCGCAGCAGCATTTTGAAATTATCGGATGTCTGTTTGTTTTTCAAGGCAAATACTTTCTGAATGCGGGTCTCGTCTACTTTATCTCCCGGCTTTTTCTTAAAGGCAATCCCACGTCCCATCACTACAAGCTCTGCCCCGTCGGCCTGATAGATGCTGATGACGTTGTTGTTGATAACCTTCGCTATTCTCAATGCAATCCCCCCGTCACGTTCCACTCTCTAGTCGCGCTGATACATCTATTTCATGGGCATAACAAAAAAACCTGGAGCATCACAAAATAAACAAGACATGACCGTCTGCTTCTTTTGGTGCTCAGGTTTTGCCTACGTGTGATGTAGTAACAATCCCAGAAACGATATATTTGCGTCAAGTATACCTTGAACAGCAATCGATGTCAACGCTTTCAAGGAGCAGACATCAGGAAGTTACATGAATGCATGCAACTTCTGATGTTGAGAAACACACGGATGCTTCTCCTCGCAGACTATTCGTCTCCAAGATTTGTGCCACGGGAGGCAATAACATTTTTGTACCATTCGAAGCTTTTCTTTTTCAACCTGGTCAGCTCTCCCTTGCCTTCGTTGTCCCGATCTACATAGATATAGCCGTAACGTTTTCTCATTTCGCCGGAAGATGCGCTGACGATGTCAATCGGCCCCCAGCTCGTATAACCAATGATGTTACAGCCGTCCTGAATGGCTTCACCCATCTCCGCAACATGGCGTTTCAGATAATCAATGCGGTATGAATCATCAATCTCTCCTGCAGCATTGATTTCATCATGAGCACCAAAACCGTTCTCCACCACAAACAGCGGTTTCTGATAGCGGTCATGAAGCTGGTTTGCCGTAATACGGAAACCTTTGGGATCAACCGTCCACCCCCACTCCGATTTTGTCAGGTATGGATTGGCTATGGAGCCGAACACGTTGCCACTCGTCATATTTTTGTTCACTTCAGGGTCAGTACTGGTTGTCCGACTTGAATAATAACTAAATCCGATATAGTCCACCGTATGGTTTCGCAAAATGTCGGCATCCTGCGGCTCCATTACGATATTCAGATGGTTGTCCTTAAAGAAACGTTTGGCATATCCCGGATATTCTCCGTGTGACTGCACATCAATGAAGAAGTAGGACTCACGATCCTTCTCCATTCCCTGGAAGACATCCTCCGGGTTACATGTGTACGGATAGAAGCTTCCTGCAGCAAGCATACAACCAATCATGGCGTCCGGGATGATCTCATGACAGGCTTTAACGGCAAGCGCACTTGCAACCAGCTGATGATGCGCCGCTTGATACTGGATTTCCTTGATGTTATCCCCTTCGTTAAAGGCCAGTCCTGCTCCCAGGAATGGAAGATGAAGCAGCATGTTGATCTCGTTAAACGTCATCCAGTATTTCACCTTGTCTTTGTAACGGGCAAATACCGTTTTGGCATAGGTCTCAAACAGCTTCACCAATTCACGACTTCTCCAGCTGCCGTATTTCTCAATCAGATGTACAGGCACATCAAAGTGAGCCAACGTTACAACCGGCTGGATGCCATGTTTCAACAGCTCATCAAACAGGTCATCGTAAAATTGCAATCCTGCTTCATTCGGCTGCGCGTCCTCGCCTGTCGGGAAAATTCGTGCCCAAGCAATGGACACACGTAAAGCTTTGAAGCCCATCTCTGCAAACAGGGCAATATCCTCACGGTATCTGTGGTAGAAATCAATGGCCTCATGGGATGGGTAGAACTCATTTTCAAGCGGTGTGAAGGCAGGAACATGACCTTTCATAATGTTTCTGCGCTTCTCTCCAGTTGGCAAAAGATCAACAATGCTCAGCCCTTTGCCATCCTCAAGGTATGCCCCTTCTGCCTGGTTGGCTGCAATAGCTCCTCCCCACAGAAAATGCTCAGGAAATTGAAATGTCGTCATCTGTATTCTCCTTTCAAATATATCATGCAATGATCCGCCCAGTCTCTGCCGTCCAGCTGAATCACTGGGTAAATAGAAAAAACCCGAACCAGCCTGCATACACGATGACGTGTATCACAAGCCAGCTCAGGTTATGCCCGTATTCGGTAACATTCCCAGACAACATTATGCGGATTGGGTAAAACTTTACCAAGAAACAGGAAATCTGTCAACAGCACAAGTCATATTCTGACGGTGTAGTTCTTTTTTACAGACGATAAAAAGCTGCACAATTTTCACCGAAAATCTTCTGCTGCTCTGCTGCTGACAATGTATGAACATGCGTCTGAAGCACATTAAACACTTGACTATAAGTGCCCGCTACTGTGCATACAGGCCAGTCGGAACCATACATGACCCGGTCTGTTCCAAATGCCTGCAGAACCGTATCGAGATAAGTTGTAAAATCTTCTTGTGTCCACGTATTCCAGTCTGCTTCGGTCACCATTCCGGACAATTTGCAATATACATTCGGATGCACTGCAATCGCTTCCATAGCTTCTTTCCATGGAGTTTGAATACCGCCCTTGATATCAGGTTTAGCCAGATGATCAATGACAAAACGCTGCCTTGGAAACTTCTGTACCAGCTCTGCAGCATACGGCAGCTGTTCCTTGGATACGAGCAGATCATAAGCCAGATTATACTGCTCAAGAAGTGCGATTCCACGCTGGAAATCCTCCCGCAGTACAAACTTTACATCCGGCTCATCCTGAATGACATGACGTACGCCTTTCAGCCAAGGGTTAGCCGCAACTTTTTCCAGCTGAGCAGCAGCTTCCTCCGAGCACAGATCCACCCATCCGACAACCCCCCGAATGAACTCATGTTGATCCGCCAGCTCCAGCAGCCACTCGGTTTCTTCCAGACTTTGACGGGCTTGTACAGCTACACAACCCGTTATTCCGGCCTCCGTAAGAATGGGCTCCAGATCTTCCGGCAGAAACGATCGTTTGATCACACGCATCTCTTCACCAATCCACCCGTAATCACGGATGTTGTAATTCCAGAAATGTTGATGTGCATCCAGCTTCATGATATGTACCTCCTAATGTATCTCACGCTGTTGTAGGATGTTATCCCTTATCTAAATATAATTCATATTCAACGTGCAAGCACCAATTACTGAAAGAATTACGGCAAAACATTGAATAACGTACAAGTCAACCTTCATACCTTTACATGAATGAAAATTGAGGGGGACTTTAACATGTTTAAACGTGTGGATCGTCTTGCCATTGAACTGCCCATATCCAAAAATCCGGACCCCAACGGTGCCAGTGCGGTACAGGAGCTGTTAGGCGGAAAATTCGGGGAAATGTCAACGCTGAACAATTACATGTACCAGTCATTTAACTTCAGAGGCAGATCCAAGCTGCGTCCGTTCTACGATATTGTCGCCAGTATTACAGCCGAAGAGTTCGGCCATGTCGAGCTTGTGGCCAACACCATTAATCTGATGCTTGAAGGCTCGACGTCTCCAGGTGCACCAGACACTACACCGCTCCGTATAGGCAAGGATGCACGCATGACCTCCCATTTTATTGAATCCGCGCAAACAGCACTGCCCTATGATTCCATGGGAAGACCTTGGGATGGCTCGAATGTGTTCAGCAGCGGCAATCTGATTCTTGATCTGCTGCATAACTTTTTTCTGGAGTGCGGGGCAAGAACACACAAAATGAGAGTTTATGAGATGACTGACAACAATACCGCTCGTGAGATGACAGGTTATCTGCTTGTGCGCGGTGGCGTACATATTCTTGCCTATGCCAGAGCGCTGGAGATTGCAACAGGGGTAGACGTGACCAAGCTGATTCCGATCCCCAATCTGGACAACAAAGCCTTTGAAACCACACGCAAATGGGAAGCGATGGGTGAGCAGCGCCGGTTGTATACGTTCAGTGACAAGGATTATCAGCAGATCGCCCAAATATGGAAAGGCACACATCCGACCGACGGCGGCAAGCTGGAGGCTTTCGCGGGTTTACCTGGTTACGGAGGACCCATCCCCGAGCTGCCTGACCTGCCGGAGGAATTCGCGCCCGGTATATCCCCGGAGGATTTTCTACAGATCGCAGAACGCCTGAAACGAAATGCAGGACTCTAGATGACAAAGAAAAGGAAAACGACCGGAGTATACCTCCAATCGTTTTCCTTATTTCTATTGTATCTCAGCTAGGACTGATGGATTGATGCAGTTCTCAAGTATGATATTTCCAATTACAATCGAAATCGCAAGATTGTTATTGCGGCTCAGTTAACTCTACGACGAGCACCGTTTTCCTATTTGCGTTAACATGTCCTCTTGATACCGCTCTCACCGAAGAAATCAAGTCGTTGCCGTTCGGGATCAGGACAGGTGTAATCAGCGGCAGGCCGGCATTCTGAATCATATCTCTGTCAAATTCAATTAATAGCTGTCCCTCAACCACAGAATCTCCGCTTTTCACATGAGCAACAAACCCATTACCTTTCAGTCCAACTGTGTTAATGCCAATATGAATCAATAGCTGGATACCTGTGGCATGCTCTAAAATAACAGCATGTTTGCTTTTATCCATAACATGGGCTACAACTCCGTCAAACGGAGCATACACCTTGCCATCAGAAGGGTGAATGGCTAGGCCCTCTCCCATATGTTTTTCCGAAAATGCAGGGTCAGGCACCTGCTCCAGATCAACAACAGTTCCATGCATGGGCGAGGCAATCTCCAGCTGTTTAACGTTGGGACGAGATGCAGGAATAGCCGATGACAATGTCGTTTCAGATGGAATTGTTTGGTTTGCAACCGGAGAATCGTTACCCGTAGTCTCTCCCTCTGTAGCAGATTGATCTTTATAACCAAAGAACCAGGTCAGTGCAAAAGCAATGGCCATCGCTGTTACATTCGCTACGATATACAGAGGCAGCTGACTATTCAGGTACAGCAGAGTTCCCGGAATGACCGTGACAGCCATGCCTGTTCCTTGCAGATGGAATAATGATGCGATAAAACCGCCCACTGCGCCACCGATCAGACCCATAACAAACGGTTTCATATATCGCAGATTCACACCAAAAATCGCTGGTTCCGTAATCCCGAGAAAAGCAGATAAGGAAGACGGCAGAGCAAGCGCTTTGAGCTTCATATTTTTTGTTTTCAGACCAACAGCAAGACATGCCGCTCCTTGCGCAGCCATAGCACACGTAATGATTGCGTTGAACGGGTTAAATCCCGTTTTCTCCAGCAGTTGAATTTCCAAGAAGTTAAAGATATGATGTACACCCGTAACCACGATAATCTGATGCAAAAATCCGATAATAATGCCCGCTATGCCGAAAGGCAAATCCAGCACGGCTGTTGTGCCATGCAGCACCCATTCTTCAAGCGAATGAAATACGGGACCGATCGCAAACAGTCCGAGTGTAATCATAACTGTTAGCGTAATAAATGGCGTCAGAATCAGATCCAATGCCTCAGGCACACGTCTGCGCAGCATTTTTTCGAACTTGGCACCGATCAAACCTACGAAAAATGCTGGCAGGACCGAGCCTTGATATCCCACAACGGGGATAAATCCGAACATATGCAGGGGCTGTGCCGAACCATCGGCTACAGCATATGCGTTCGGCAGTGCTGGATTCACCAGCATCAGGCCGAGCACGATCCCGAGAACCGGGCTTCCCCCGAATACGCGGAATGCAGACCAGGCTACGAGTGCAGGCAAGAAGGCAAAGGCTGTATCCGTAAGTATCTGCGTAAAAAGCAGGAAGTTTGGCGATATATCATCAGGAGTTGCACCAAACCAGGCCAGAATTTCATTTTGCGTGAGCAAACCGCGCAGGCCCATGAACAGCCCGGTTGCGACAAGCACGGGAATGATCGGAACAAAGACATCACCAAACGTGCGAATAGCACGCTGGAACGCATTGCCTTCCTTTTTCCCCTGACTCTTCACATCTTCCTTCAATGTTCCTTCGATGCCAAGCTTCTCAACCTCTTCGAAGATGCGATTCACTGTGCCTGTACCGAAGATGATCTGATACTGCCCGGAATTGAAAAAGGCACCCTTGACCTTGTCGATATTCTCGACCTTCTTCTGATCAATCTGCTGTTTATCTTTCACCATAATGCGAAGCCGTGTTGCACAGTGTGCAAACGAAGCAATATTATGCTTTCCGCCGATCGCTTCAATAACTTCCTGCGCAATTCGCTGATTGTCGGACATACTGTATCATTCCTCTCCGTTCATCTAATAATTCCACTTCATTGCTGTGAAATCGGCACTTCCGCCGTATGCAAAAAATCGAATAGCTGTACTGTCACGACTTGGAAAAATCCGGCTGGTAAACACCTCTTGTCCGTCGTTGACGAATAGTTCAACCGAGGATGAATCAACAAACATCCGCAGTTTAATGACATCTGCCTCCAACGCACATTGACGAATGGTTCCATTGGCTTCGGACAGAGCTGCTCCCGATTGACTGCGATCCAATATAAGCTTGTGCTGCAAACGATCATACTGAATGACCGTTTTTTCTGTGGCGCTCGCCCGGAATTCGATACCAGCGTGTTCTGCACCCTTCAAACTAATCTCACATTCAAGCTCATACGTGATGCCATGAAAATTCGCGACTGCCTTACACTCATCGTCAAGGGTAAGCTTCGCCTCCATTCCCTGTTTTTCTCTGCGAAGCTGTTCCATTTCCGCAACAGGTCGCTGGATGAGCTTGTTACCTTGAACGGACAGTTGCCGCGGTATCGTTAAACAGTGCGCCCAGCCGCTGTCGTCGGTGGGATACACGAGATCAGGAAGCCCCATCCACGCAACCAGAATTCGTCTGCCATCCGGCGAATGCATCGTTTGTGGAGCATAAAAATCAAAGCCGCGATCCAGCTCTTGAAATGGGCTATGATTAAAAACTCCCGTTGCCAGATCCAGGGGGTCTCCCATGAGGTACCCGGATTGATAGATATTCTGAAATTGATCTCCTACAGCCTGAATGCCTTGTGGTGAGAAGATCAGCACCCCTTGCCCATCCAGTTCCATGTAGTCCGGGCATTCCCACATGTAACCGAAGGAAGGCAGTGCTGTAATGATCTCACCGAGAAACTGCCAATGTTTCAAATCTGCGGAGCAATAGAGCACTGTACAACCAGTCTCATCTGTGCGCTGAGCCCCTATGACACAATAATAAACATCTCCATGCAGCCATACCTTGGGGTCTCGGAAATGCTCCGTATATCCAGGGGGCACTTCAGAAATGACCGGCTGCTCGTATTTGGTGACTACATGCTGCTCATCCATAACCGCCAAGCACTGATACGGATGTCTGATCCAATTTTCATCACGGGTATTGCCCGTGTAGATCAGGTTCAACCTGCCGTCCTTCTCTACCGCACTGCCTGAATATGCGCCATGAGAGTCATACGGGCTTCCTGGTTCAATAGCAACACCAATATTCTCCCAATGGACCAAATCGCGTGAGCGTGTATGATACCAATATTTCATCCCGTGTTCTGTACCGAGAGGAAACCATTGATAAAAAAGGTGATAATAACCCTCGTAATAAGAAAATCCGTTAGGATCATTAAGCAGGCCAGTGACAGGCTGAATATGGTAACTTTGTCTCCAGGGACATGCTGCAATCCGCTTCTCAAGCTTTGCTATTTCTCCTGGCTCGGCCTGATCAATCCGTCGATAGAGCTGCGCTCTAGTCATTTTCATAAGTCATCTCAATCTCCATTCATGCTGCAAAAATCATAAGTCTCTCTCCAGAGGAACCGGTTCCAATATAAACAAAAAAATAATTCCATGCCCCCGCTTTCCGCTATCCTTTGTTTTAGTTTCAAATTCAAACAATGGATTGGAACCGGTTCGATGGAATTATCATAAAGGATCATTTTATATTTTGTCAACGCTTTCTCGGGAAATCAGCTCAACATCCAGAATCGTCTTCTGCCTTACGCTCTGCCCTTCTACAAGCTGACTAATGTGGGCTGCGGCAAGCTTTCCTGCCTGCGAATAATGATATTTCACGGTGGTCAGTGTTGGATGAATCATCTCCGTAATATCATAGTCGCCAAACCCCGTTACCGATAAATGCTGCGGAATAGAAATGTTCCGGGAAAATGCCGTTTTCATCACACCCATTGCAATATTGTCTGTTGCCGCCACAATTAGCGTGGGCATGCTTGCTTCCAGAATGGTCTGTGCTGTAACAACTGCTTCTGACATCTTAAAGCTGGTCTCGTAATATCTGACCTTACAGTCGCTGCACTCGGCTACAGCGCGTTGAAATCCGCGTTTGCGATGAATACCTACAGCCTGGTCTTTCTCGCTAACTCCAAGGTACACAATATCCCGGTGTCCCTGTTCAATTACATGTTTCCCCATGACATAACCCGCCTGATCATCGTTATGAATCAGACTGTGCAGCAGTTCATGCTGCTGTCCCACAAGCAATACCGGAATTTGAATGTCCTCAATAGCCTTCAGATGAGCATCGGTGATCTCAGCAGCCAGCAGAATAATTCCTGACACCTTTTGTCTGGCAAAATCATAAATGGCATCAATTTCGCGCTGCATATCCTGACTCGTATTGGCAATAAGCATCTGATATTGGAGCCCTCTCAGCTCCTCGTCAATGCCAATCAACGTCTGGGAGGTTGCATACGAATCCAGACGTGGAACAACCGTTCCGATAATGCTTGTCTTTTTCGCTTTAAGACTGCGCGCAAACGTATTCGGAACATAATTATATTGTTTAATGATACGCTCTATTTTCTGACGGGTATTCTCACTAACCGAGCCGCCGTTCAGGAAACGCGACACCGTGCTCTTCGCCACACCCGCCATCTGAGCAATATCGGCAATGGTTTTATTCATAAAGAAACTCCTCTGGGTCTAAATAAGTTGCACTAAAGATAATTTACACGGGCACTTCGATGACAGAATAACCTTCCAATCGCTGTTATCCCCAGATTTTTTGGATTCCTTCTTTAAGGGGAAAATCCGGTGATAAAGGCGACCGCTCCGCTTTTACAGGTTTTTTCTGTCCTCTCCGTTTCTGTGTAAATGATTAGTCCAACTTATTTATAAAATCGTACTTCTAAGTATTATACCTCGAATTATAGTCCTCAGCGAACATAACAACATTATAGCAACATAAACTTTCCCACACCAAAAAGCCCGGCACACGCAGAGATTCACACAGAAGTGTGTTCCAATGCGCACCGGGCTTGATCAACTTGTCAAACCTCAATAATAATCGGCAGGATCATCGGTCTGCGCTTCGTTTGCGCGTAAATATAATGACCGATCTCGTCCTTCAGCTTGCGTTTGATCACATTCCACTGATTCACGCCAGCCCCCGTCAATTCTTCCATCCGGCTGACAACCCGCTCATGAAGTTCTTTCATGAATTGCTCCGAATCCTTCACAAACACAAACCCTCTTGAAATAATCTCGGGGGGAGCGACCATCTGCTTCTCTGTTTTGCTGAGTGTAGTGACGATGACCAGCATACCGTCCGAAGACAGCTGCCTGCGATCCCTGAGTACAATGTTGCCCACGTCACCGATCAGCAGCCCATCAACCAGACTGTTGCCTGATGGGATCTTGGGACCTGATGAAGCGACCCCTTCCCCGTACTCAACCATTTCTCCGTTATTCACAATGAAGACATGACTTTGCTCAATACCGACAGATTCAGCAAGCAGCCTGTGCTGATACAGCATACGGAACTCGCCATGAATCGGAACGAGATAATCCGGTTTCATCAAGGTGAGCATCAGCTTCAGCTCCTCCTGACTGCCGTGCCCTGACACATGCATGCCCGCTGCTCCACTGGAGCCATAGATGACACGTGCCCCCAGTACATACAGGTTGTCAATCACATGGGCCAGGTTTCGTTCATTCCCAGGTATAGCTCCCGCAGCAATAATCACGGTATCTCCGGATTCAATGCTGACTTGTGGATGTTTGCCAGCAGCAAGACGGGACAACGCCGCCATCGCTTCACCCTGGCTTCCCGTACATAACACAACAACCTGCTCGCGCGGGAATTGTCCTGAATCCGCTGCCTCAATTAACAGCCCGTCTGGAACATCCAGATATCCCAGTTCACTTGCCACACTCACCACGTTAATCATACTTCGTCCCAGCAGCGCCAGCTTGCGTCCAGTCTGAAAGGCGGCATTCACAACCTGCTGCACTCTGCTGATATTCGAAGCAAAGGTAGAGATAAATACTTTTTGCTTGGCCCGAATAAACGCATCGAGAATGTGATCTCCGACCACACGCTCCGAAGGGGTAAAGCCTGGTCTTTCCGCATTGGTGCTCTCCGAGAGAAGCACGTGCACTCCCTGCTTGCCAATCTCGGCCATCCGATGCAAGTCAGGAAATGGACCATTCACAGGAGACATGTCGAATTTGAAATCCCCGGTATGTACCACATTTCCCGCAGGTGTCTGAAAAAAAATCCCGAGACAATCCGGAATGCTGTGACTCGTTGCAAAGAAAGAAACCTCTATACTGCCCAGCGTCAGCCGGGAATTCGCATCAATGGTGTGCAGGTCTGTCTGGCGCAGCAGGTTGTGCTCTCTCAGCTTCAACTCAATCAGACCACGTGTCAGTCTGGAGGCGTACACGGGAATATTCATTTGTTTTAACAGGTAAGGTATCCCGCCGGTATGGTCTTCATGTCCGTGCGTAACAACCAGAGCCCTCACTTTATCGACATTTTCGAGCAGATACGTAACATCCGGAATGATCAGATCAATACCCGGCATCGTCTCGTCAGGGAATTTGGAACCGCAGTCAATGACAATAATGTCCTGATCGTACTGGATCAAATACATGTTTTTTCCGATTTCGTTCACGCCGCCAAGTGCAGCGACATACAGCTTGTTATGTGCCAGCTTCAAAATGCATTCATCCTCCCTAACATCGCGTTCCTCGATTTCTTGTCTCTCTCTAATCTCAATTCTTGTCTATCCCTAGTATGGAAAGAAACGCTTTGGTTATGCACAAGTAAGTAGGTATGCCAAAAAACCACATACGGAAGTTTTCATTCCGCAGTGGCTTATCAGTTAACTTACATAACATTTATGCTCTTTGCAAAAGTATGTCCTGCTCATACGATTTGACTTCCTTAATCCACTGTTCACGAACAGGCACACCCTGCTGGGCACAATAATAGTCCCACACCGCACCGAACGGATAAGATTTGAATTCTTCCGTCAGCGCAAGGCGTGTCGTATAATCGCCCTCCAGCTCCGCCTGTTTCAGTGCATCCACTGGCTCCAGCATCGCCCGCAGCAGGGCCTTGATCGTATTGCGCGTACCGACAACCCATGCCGCTACACGGTTAATGCTGGCATCAAAAAAGTCCAGTCCGATGTGTGTCGTACCCAGCAGCTCATGACGTACCAGCTCACGGGCAATTTCAAGCAATTCATCGTCCATGATCACGACATGGTCACTATCCCAGCGCATCGGCCGGCTGACATGCAGCAGAATGCCACTCGTAAATAAAGCCAAAGAGGAAAGCTTGCCCGATATCACTTCTGTTGGATGGAAATGCCCTGCATCCAGGCATATTAAAGTGTTATTTTGCAAGCCGTAGCCCATATAAAACTCATGTGAGCCTACAACGTAAGCCTCTGAACCAAGACCAAACAGCTTGCTCTCCACCGCATCCAAATTGTGCTCCGGATTCAGCGGTTCCGCAAATACTTCGTCCAGTGAGTCCTTCAGACGTTTGCGCGGTGACATGCGGTCTACCGGGTTATCCTTGAAGCCGTCCGGTATCCAGACATTGGTCACACAGGTTTGACCCAATTGTTCGCCGAAGTATGCGCCGATTTTCCGTGAAGCTTTACAATGATCGATCCAGAATTGGCGAATCTCCGGGTCAGGGTGACTGAGCGTGAAGCCATCGCTTGATTTTTCATGGGAAAAACAAGTCGGGTTAAAGTCCAGTCCAAGTCCGTGCTCTTTCGCCCACTTTACCCAGTTCTCGTAATGCCGCGGCTCGATCTGATCCAGTTCCACGTGTTCATCTGTGTCGGCGTAGATCGCGTGCAGATTCACTTTATGTTTACCCGGAATGAGTGCAAAAGCCTGCTCCAGGTCGGCACGAAGCTCCGCAGGCGTTGTTGCTGCACCCGGATATTGTCCCGTAACCGATATGCCGCCAGTCAACTCCCCTTCCTGGTTCAGAAAACCTTTGACATCGTCTCCTTGCCAGCAGTGCACGGAGACTTTAATATCTGCCAGCTTGCTCAGTACATCATCTGTATTGATGCCATGCTGTGCATATAAAGCCTTTGCCGCTTGATACGCTTGTTCCACCTGATTATGCATTCGTCAAACCTCCCTTAACGTGTAAATGCTGCCGGTACACCACCATCAACGGTCAGCATACAACCTGTCGTTTTCTCTGATTTCGATGAAGCGAAGAAGGCAATACCTTCTGCGATATCTCTCGGGTAGATGTTAACGAGCAGCGTTGTGCGTTTACGATAATATTCTTCCAGTTGATCCGGCTCAATGCCGTAGGCAGCGGCCCGTTCGTTTCTCCATGAGCCGTTCCAGATCGCTGATCCTTGTAAAATCGCATCCGGTAGAATCGTGTTAACCCGAATGCCATATTCTCCGCCTTCTGCTGCTATGCAGCGTGCCAGATGTGCTTCAAGTGCTTTGGCCGAGCTGTAAGCAGAAGCACTTTTTCCTGCATATACCGAGTTTTTGGAGCCGATGAAGACCATGCTGCCACCGATGCCCTGCTCCTTCATCAGTTTGAACGCTTCACGAGCAACCAGGAAATAACCGGTGCCCAGCACGCTGATGTTCAGGTTCCATTCCTTGAGTGATGTTTCGTCAAAAGGACTGGACGTGGCAAGACCTGCATTGTTCACAATGATGTCTACACCACCGTATTGCAAAGCGCTTTCAGCATATGCAGCCTGTACTGCTTCCTCATCCGTAACGTCCATCTTGAGTGCAAATGCACGATTGGCACCATATTGATCGTTAATTTCCTGTGCGACCTTCTGCGCACCCTCCAGATTAAGATCTGCAAGCACCACATGTGCACCTTCCGAAACCAGTTTGCGTGCTGTTTCACTGCCAATACCGCCTGCGCCGCCCGTAATAAACGCCACCTTACGTGAAAACTCTGTCTCTGCCGGAGCCAGTGACAATTTGTACAGCTCCAGCGGCCAGTACTCCACATTGTAAGATTCGTTGGCACTGAGTGAAACAAATTTGCCGAGGCTTGTCGCTCCGCGCATAACCGCTATTGCCCGATGGTACAACGCACCGCTGACTTGTGAAAGCGCCCAGCTCTTGCCCGTATTAATCATACCTACGCCCGGAATGAGAATAACGCGAGGGGCCGCTTCAAACATCACGTCGCCTTCGTTCTTGTTATCTTCAAAATATTGCTTGTACTGCTCCTTGTACGCAGCAATGCCTTCCGCAAGTTTCACTTTCAGTCCATCAATATCATCTGCATTCGGCGACCAGTCAATAAAGAGTGGTACCACTTTGGTATGCACCAGATGATCCGGGCAGGCTGCACCCACCTGGGACAATTGAGCCGAATCCGCTCCACCTGCAAAAGCAAGCACATCATCCTGATCGTCAAAAGACAAAATCATCTTTTTGCTGTCCGACACCGCTCCGCGAATGACAGGCATTACCCTTGCTGCAATCTGACGACGTGTTTCTGCCGGAAGTGCCGGATGTTTAACGCCGCCAAACAGCTCAGCTTCATTCACACGTGCCTCAATAAAGGCTTCCGCTTCATTAATAATTTTGATCGTCTGTGCGTAACAAGCCTCAGAGGTTTCCCCCCATGTGACCAGACCGTGCTTCTCCATAAGTACAAGCTCGGCATTCGGATTCGCGAATACGCTTTCAGCAATCATCTTGGAGAGAGTGAAGCCCGGACGGACATAAGGAACCCATACAAAACGATCACCGTATATTTCACGTGCCAGCTCTTTTCCGTTATCTGCACAACATAAGCTGATGATTGCATCCGGGTGAGTGTGGTCCACATGTTTGTATGGAAGGAACGCATGCAGCAGCGTTTCAATGGAGGCACGCGGATGTTTGGCATCAATCATGCAATGTCCAAGGTATTCCACCATCTCTTCATCAGACATCGAGTCACGTTCCATAAGAGGGCCGATATCCTCAAGTGCCAGTCCGGTAAAATGCTTGGCTTCCATGGAAGCCAGATCTGAGCCGCTTCCCTTCACGTACATCACTTCGACATCACGCCCGCGAAAATCCTTCACCGTTGTTTTGACAGAAGTATTGCCACCATAAATATTGCACACCCGGCGATCCGTTCCGATCAGATTGGAACGATAAACCAACTGCTCAAGTCCTGTTTTTTTCTCAGCTGCCTGCGCTTCATTCCATAAACTCTGTACCATTTGTTCCCCTCCGATAATGTTTGTTTTCTTCCTTATTCGAGTGTATCATCTTTGTTTTATTTTGAAAACAAAAACTTTTGTTTGTAAACGGAAATATTCAAAGAAATAAACAAAACAAAAATCAAAATCACTGTTCCAACCGATAATGTGTAAAACAAAAAACAGGACAAAGCACCGTAACCTCTGCCTTGTCCTGTTCTATGTGAGTCGAATTTACTTTCATTTCGCCCCATTCGAATGACGTACTTAGAATATTCCTGCTTTTTGGGACGTGTTTTTGATTCCGTATGTGTCGTTAACTACCGTATTACCGTAACTGGTCAAGCTGCCGTTTGGACCAGTAGCCAGATCAAGGTATCCCAGACCGGAGCTATTGCCATACCACGACCAGGCCAGCCAGCCTACTTCCTTCTCCTGCCCATATCTCATAATTGCATGTTCATCTACGTCACCATTAGTGTGATAACCACCGAACTCACCAATAATTAACGCAAGCCCTTTATTGAGTACATTTTCCATGTTTGTTTTGACTGTGGCTGCATCCTTGCCTGCATACTCATACATGTGTATGGAAAATACCGTATTTTTCATGGAATCAGCTGCAAATACACTTTGACCATAATCCACAATCGATTGCGGATATTGTCCCCAGCCTGCCGCATCAACAATCAGTGTATTTTTAATTCCTGCGTTTCTGAGCTTTGGAATGGCTTTTTTATACCCTTCTGCCCATGCACTGCCGTTCCAGGTTCCATACCATTCATTCGCAATATTTACGATGACTCGATCCTCTTTGCCGATCAAAGCCTCTTTCATGCTGATCCAGTAATTTACTGTGGCATCCAGGGATTCATAATCATCCTTGCCTGTTGCATCATGAACTTCAAGCACAGCAATCATTTTATTCTGATTGACCACATTAATAACGTTTTTAACCGAATTCAAATCATCCTTGGAATATAACACTCCGTTGGACAGAACGATCCGCACCGTATTGGCTCCTGTTTTGGCTATTGCAGGAATAGCTGTGTTCAGATCATTTTTGAACCAGGAATGCCCGTGATTCACTCCCCTCATGACAAAAGGCTTGCCCGTCGAATCATACAATTTGTTCCCGCTAACATAGAAGCCAGATGCAGCAGATACCTTAGGTGCCCCGCTTGCCAGGGACATGAACATGAGAGCAGCAATCAAAGCAAACATTGTACACTTTTTCAGTTGCAGCATTCGTTTTCAACCTCCTGTTATTGTAAATGAACATCAAAATAAACTTTATGCAGGCACCTAAGCATTCTGCACTGTACTGTATGAGCTATATCTTATTCAGAACAGCTTCAAGGCTACCCGATCATGCGGAACGATGCGAATCTGCTGGAACCTGCCCAGCTCTACACCGTGAAATCGCTCCACGTAGGCCTGATTCACATAGTGCTCGGTCGTTTCCTTCCGAAGAGGTGTAATCAACAGCCGCAGGGCGTGACTATGCAGCAGATGCCGTGATTGTTTCAAACCGATTTTCCACGGCTGTCCGTACTGATTGTGTTTCGGCAACATCAAGCAAGGTGATCGCTTCTTCCCACATACCGCACTCCGCATAATCCGCAGTGATGTGCAGTGATGTGCAGATAATTGTGGACATCCCCCCGCATAATTGTACCGTAGGTTGGAATGTCTCTCTGCTCTTCCCATACGCGAACCTTCAATCCTGCAGAAACCTGTTCCAATTTACGCTCACTCCTTGCCTCGTAATAGGTTGATCATACGCTGGCACCAGCAAGTGTAACATTGACATTCAGCGGTTCTTCATGGACGATCTTCGGATTGTTACGCTCCGTTATGGAAACAATTCAAAACATGACAGAACACGATGGAAGAACATTCTAACGTTGTGATGTGATAATACAGAGTTGCAAAACATCGTAACAGACAAAGAGAGCACCCTTCACTGCTGGATGCGGTGACAAGGTACTCTCTTCTTTACATGCAGAATTGATGGAATCAGCCCAGGTACAATTTCTATTGGGTTGCCATGTTTATTTACGTCTTGCAAAATCCACAAATATAAACTTGTCCGGCCTATGCCGTGATTCGGTATACTGGAACTGGCTGGTGTCCTCAAGATAGACCTGGCTTCTGACAACAACAACATTATGAAAGCCTTCCAGATCCAGCAGCTCCCGGTCCTCAGCCGTCGGCTCCTCTACCAGAATTTCTTTTTTGGCGTAGGAGATCGACAACCCCAGTCCCTGCTCAATATATTCATAGATGGAATCTTGACAGATATCCTCATCAAGCCCGGGGATTAAACGCTGGCTGATGTAATCCTTGTCCAGAATAACCTGCTCCCCGTCCACCTTACGAACACGATTAATCTGCCAGACTTGCTGCTGCTGAGCAAAGCCCGTCTTTTGGCTCAATGTCTGATCTACCGCTTGTTCTCTGAAAAGTTTTACAACGGTTTGGGCACGGTGTCCCATCTTCTGCGCCAATTCTTTAAAGCTGACCAGGCCCGATACGGGAAAATCAATTTTGCGTATGTCCAGCACAATGGAGCCTTTCCCCTGAATCTTCTGAATATAGCCTTCCTCATACAGCATCTTGAGCGCTTTACGTATCGTTTCTCTGGAAGTTTGATATCGTTCTGACAGATCCAGCTCCGATTGAAGCAGTGTGCCCGCCTCAATCTCTCCATTCCGAATACGTTCCGCAATATCTTCGTATATTCGGATAAATTTATTGTTCATTTTTCATCACCATAGCTCATTACCCTTTTTATCATATTGGCAACCTGTAATCTCGTTCAATGACTCCTACTTCTCATTTCTGATTTTGACCAAAGCTTCGTCAAGAACACCTATTACTCTATCACACCATTGATCAAACTCAGGATCATCAATCTGTAATTCAGGGTGCTCCATGATGTGCTTGATTGTGCTGCGAATCCCTTGATCCGCCCTCGTAGTTGCTACAAATTCAGGCACGAGCCGTTTCAGCTTGCTGTTGTCAAATACAACCGTATTGGCCTTATCTCCAAGCAAACCGCCTCGCAAGTCCAAATCGCTGCTGGCCGCCAAAAACTCGGAAGGCACATGAACGGCATGCAGCTTGACGCCAAGCGCGTCCGCAATAATCTCATGAATCTGGTTCCAGGTGACAGACTCATCCGAGGTGATATGTACAGCTTCACCAATGGCATGAATGTTGCCCATCAATCCGATAAAACCTTTGGCAAAATCGGTATTATGTGTAATCGTCCATAACGATGTACCATCACCGTGAATGATCACCGGTTTATTTTCCAGCATACGCTTGAGGACCTGCCAGCTGCCCTTCGCACCATGCACGCCAAGCGGCACCGATTGGTTGCCATACGTATGGCTCGGACGAACAATCGTTACAGGAAAGCCTTCGTCCCGGTACAATTTCAACAGATAGTCTTCACATGCAATTTTGTATCGGGAGTATTCCCAGAATGGATTGCTTAAAGTCGTGCCTTCAGTGATTCTGTAGTCTGATAGCGGTGTCTGATATGCTGATGCAGAGCTGATGAAAATGAACTGCCTGGTTTTGTCTTTGAACAAACGATAGTCTCTCTCCAGCTGAGATGGTGCAAAAGCAATAAAGTCTGCCACAACATCAAATTCAAGATCGGCAATCAGTTCGGCTACTCGACTCTCATCATTAATGTCAGCCTGAAGGACCCGGACTTCTGCGGGCAATTCATCGTTATGGTTCCCACGGTTGATCAAATACAGTTCGCAGCCCTGCTTCGCAAGCATCTCTGTAATTGCCGTGCTTATGGTGCCTGTGCCTCCAATAAATAACGCTTTCATTTCTGCACCTCCAGATCAATTTGCATCCACGTTCATGATAGCATGCACGACAAAAAGGAGCAAAGTCCGTTAGAACGAACTCTGCTCCTGCTATACAAATTATATCACCTTGATCGTTCCGTAAATCATATACATACCGCAGTGAAGTTCGTATTCTCCCGGCTTGACGTTCTGATCCACTGTGTAATAATTGTCTCCCTTTTGCATATACAGGTCCATGCCTAATTTCTCTGCAGCAACCGATTTGACATGTGTCACGCTCCGGGTCAGAATGAAATTGATTTTCGTAGGCACCCCGGATTTTACCTCAATGACATTAGGCTCGAATCCATCGTTGCTTACGTTAACATCAATAACTTCATATCCTTTCAAATCCTCTGGTGTCTCGGCTTGAGCAGTCACTGCTTTGCCTGATCCCGGGGATACGTCTTTACCCATGAAATATACAAAAAATGATCCAAGCAGGGCAACCACGGCTACACCCAAAGTTAATAAAGGCCATGCTTTCTTAAACCAGCTATTCATATGAACACTCCTTATTGCGTTGTCCCATCTTCATTTGTGAGGTGGATGGATGTACTTTACAAGCATACCCCATTCACTGCTTATTGAAAATGACCCCTCCGGGCTATTCCCTGACTAACCTGTGAACAAAATGAGAAAAGGCCTGATTTCTCAGGCCCTTTATGACATTATGCATGGACAGCAGGTTCCAGCAACTCACTCAGGAATATAAAGGACGGCTCTGGCTCTGGCTTCGTCTCATTCGCATTTTATACAATTCTGGCAGAGCGACACCGATTAAAACGATGACCACACCGATCCACTGCAATCCGCTCACATGCTCATGCAGCACGATCGAAGATAACAGCACCGCAACCGGAAGCTCCACCGCGCCCAGAATGCCAGCCATATCTCCACCGATATGCGGCACTCCGATCGCAAACAGAACAGGTGGGATAAATGCGCCGAAGAATCCCAGCAGCAATCCGAACACAAGCAGCTGACTCCAGATCAAGCCGTTGAAGAGAAAGGTCGGCGGGAACAGTATACATAACAGGATCAAGCCCCCTGTAACCATCCAGGCACTGCGAAATGCCGGGTGTGCAGAAGGTACGGCTTTGCCGCTAAAGAGCACAAACAAGGAATAACTGACCGCAGCCATTAGGCCAAGAGCAATACCAAGGCCGCTGAATTCACCAAGCCCCTGCTCCAGAAAACCTGCGGCGAGCAATGTCCCGCCAAACAAAATGAGAAGTGTCAGGAACGTCACTTTATCCGGGCGCTGACGTTTGCTGATCGCCTGAATCAGTACACTGATCCACGTAAATTGAAAGAGCAGAATAATTGCTAGTGAGGCAGGTATATAACGCAACGATTGATAATAAACAAGACCGGTAATCACGGTTGGTGTACCTGCCGCCATCAGCAGCAGACGCTGCTTCCAGGTCAAACGCGTAAACACGGTCGAAGCTGACGCTGACGCCGCGTTTCCGTTACGCTGTAAACCGCGCTTGGTTCTGCGTCCAGCTCTGAAACGAGTGTATAATGCCAGCATCCAGGATAGAATAAAGCCGGTAATCAGCTGAGTACCCACCACTTCGCCAAGCTGGTATCCTTGACCATAAGCGAGCACAACAATCGTGGAAAGGATACCGTAACTCATCGCTCCTGCCAGGACAGACAAATAATATTTCATGATTCAATAAACCTCCTGATGATCCAAAATACGTCCCGAATTCGGGTTTAAGTAAGGTCACAATGATACATCTGTCAAATTGTCAAACGCAAAAAATCCTAACTCCGTGCAAGGAATACGTTGATTCCCTGGCATCGTAGTTAGGAAGTATAGGCTTCCCGTAGAGACCCTCGCCCTGTGTACACTTTCGGCCTGCGAGGTTATACGAAATGAAATATGCAATTTGAGATATCACTCATGTGACGACTTTTCATATATTACATGCGGAGTGAGATTGTGTCAACCCCATTTCAATTTTATTTCAAATTTGAGTTTTCCCACTCCAGTGTAGTCTGCAGCCCTGCTTTTAACCCTTCCAGATCCAGCCCGTCCACGGCAAAAGCATCCCGAATCAAGGATGGTGCGATAAACTCGTCATACTTGCCAAGATAAGGCGCTTCGTCCTCCGCTAACAGTGCAGAAGCGTCTTGCGCCATACGGCATTCACTCATCATCTCGGCTAACAACGTGCGTTCATCCACTTTGCCCGAAACGACAAAATAATATGGCTCCATCGGCACGACCGAACGCAAAGCCAGCCTTTCCGCCAGATTATGCTTCATCAGCCGTTCCAGCGTACGGAACGCCTTGCTGCCTACCCACGGCAATACATACATGGAATCCCCGCCTGCCGGAATGACAACCTGCTTGAGCAAGCCGCTCTCTCGTGCAAGGCGTCTTGCCCGTTCCAGCCGATTGACGGCTTGGGGAGACAGATAAGGGTAGATGACCGAATCGGACAGCACCTCACGCATTTTTTGAACAACAGCGGTATGAATATCTCCCCCTGCCCCAAGCCACAGCGTATCGACCTTGCCTTTGGCCGGCTTCACATACACAGCCTTATGCTTGTGATCCACCTCTTCGACCTTCCACAGCTTGCCTGCAAGCGAGAAGCAGTACCCCGGTGGCGGAACCGTTGTGATGGACCCGATCTCCTCCGAGCCGTTCAGCACTTTATGCTCTTCATCATCCTTAAACACGGCATAAAAGCGATAGTTGTTCACAATCTTTTCGCCTGTGAGTCCGATAATCAGCGTCTGCTCCTCGGTCCACTGCAGATGGTCTGTCTCAATCAGATAATTGAGGAAGGCTTGATATTGATCGGGTGTAATCTCTGAAAATGGTGCCAGGCTGAGAATGGCTGCGGCAAGTTCTCTGGGTTCCGCTTCCCCCATGCTTTTCAGCATGCTCATGGTCTGATGATACAGGACACCAATCGGCATCCTCCGAGCCTCCAGCGGCTCTACCCATTTGGTTCTGACATACAGCTCAATGACAGCAATGGCGCGCATTAACGTCCATGGCATACGAGCAGGAAGCTGCGCCTCCTCGTCCTCTTCCTCGGGGCAGACAAAAAGCATCTCCGATGCCATGTCATCACGCCTCCCTGATCGGCCAAGCCGCTGTACAAAGCTCGATGCGCTGTAAGGTGCCCCCAGCTGAACCACCCGCTCCAATTCTCCCAGATCGATCCCGAGTTCAAGCGTCACTGTCGCTGCTGCAACAGCCGGACCTGTACCCGTGCGCAGTGCCGCTTCCGTTTCTTCTCTCAGCATGGCCGAGATGCTTCCATGGTGCACATGGAACACATCACGCTCCTCTCTTCGCGCAGCGACTCGTCGCATCTCCAGAATCGTCACTTCCGCATCGGTTCGGCTGTTGGTGAAGATCAGTGCTTTTTTACGATGTGTGCTCTCATATATAAAGTCATAATAGGCTTTACGCGCATGATGCAGCTGCTCGGCCTGTTCCTCGTTCTGTGCATCCGGGAATGAAAAATGCTCTACCCGCAGCCTCAGCTTGCGACCGCCGGGTGAAGATACAACATCCACGCCTTGCCGTGTTCCCGCAGCCAGCCAGGCGGTAGCTGTATCATAATCACTCAATGTGGCCGATAGCCCTACTCTGCGCGGAGCACAGCCAGCCATACGTTCAATCCGGGCCAGCTGACTCAGCACCTGGATGCCCCGATCTGCTCCCATAAAGGCATGTACCTCATCAATGATGACATAACGCAGATCGTGAAAAAGAGCTGGAATGGCATTCGGCCGATTCATCAGCAATCCCTCCAGCGACTCGGGTGTAATCTGCAGCACCCCTGACGGATTTTTCATCAGCTTGGTTTTCTCCGCCTGAGGTACATCTCCATGCCAATGCCAGACTGGAATATGACCTTCGGACAACAGGTCTTTCAGACGTTCAAACTGGTCATTAATCAGTGCTTTCAAGGGTCCAATATAGAGAATTCCCACCGACTTGGAGGGCTGGTCATACAGCTCGGTTAATGCAGGAAAAAAAGCAGCCTCCGTCTTGCCAGAAGCCGTACCTGCCGCAATCAGCATATGATGTGAGGTATGAAAGCAAATATTGCACGCCTCAATCTGGGCAGGACGCAGGGCTTCCCATCTTTTTTTATATATAAACTCCTGCACAAACGGGGCCAGTCTGTAGAATGGATTGTCACTCATAGCTCAAACTCCGCCAGAAAATCATCCAGGTCGTCCCCTTCGGTTGAACCCGATTTTCCCTGCATGGAAGCTTTGGCCTGTGCTGTTCGCTCACCGAGCAGCTGCTCATACGTCACTTCCGGATTCTGATGCAGCGTATGCAGCACATCCATAAAGTCACGCACCACTTCCCGTGTTGTCAAAAGCTCATCTGCTCCCAGGCGATTCACCGCCATTTGCATAAAATCAACTAATTGTTCATCGCTCAAGCTCGCTGTATACGCAAAATGAAGCGCATGGATCTGGCGCAGCTTCTGCAATAAAATCAAAATCTCTTCATGCGACAGCATTGCCAGCTTTAGGATAGGTCCGGTATAATTGGCATACGCACTGGCTGCATAACGACCGTCAACAAGTCTTGAACGAAGGGCTTCGTAGCTGTATAAGCCGCGACGTTCATCCTCTACAAACTGAGGTGTTCCCCCCACAAAAATACCCAGATGCTCTGCTTTGCCCTGCATCGTATCGTTAAACATGGTCAGCAGCTTCTCGTAATTGCTTTGGCGTGATACGCTATTTGTAATTTTATACAGGTTCACCGCTTCGTCGATGAAAAGCAGCAGTCCCTTGTAACCGATACGTGCCGTAAATTCAGACCACAATTTGAAGTAGTCGTACCAGTTATCGTCATCAATAATGACGCCGACAGACAGCTCCTTTTTCGCCTCCGTTTTGGTCGCATATTCCCCCCGAAGCCAGCGGAGTGCTGACTGCTTCTGGTCATCGTCCGCATGTTTGTAACCATTCCAGTACGCTGCCAGCACCTTCGCAAAATCAAAACCGTGAACCAGATTCTGCATCTCACCTGCCACCATATAAATCTGCTTTTCCACCTCTAATGTCAGGGCAGGGTCATCCGGGCGCAAATTCAGAGCATTCATCGTCGTCTGCTGCAAACCTGCAATCCATTTTTGCAAAATAGGCTCCAGCGCGCCTCCGTCCGGACGTGTGCGGGTAGATAGACGCGTCATCAGTTCACGATACGTGGCCAGTCCCTGACCTTTTGTGCCGACAAGCCTGCGCTCCGGGGATAAATCCGCATCCGCAACAACAAATTCACGATCCATCGCATAGTTGCGAATCATCTGTAAAAGAAAGCTTTTACCGCTTCCATATCGGCCTGTTATCAGCTTGAACGCAGCACCGCCTTCAGCGATATTTTCCAAATCCCGCAGGATCGCCTCCACTTCCGGCTTACGTCCCACAGCAATCTGCTCCAGCCCGATTCGTGGAACAACCCCTGCCGTTAAAGAGTTAACAAGTGCGGTGGTCAAGCGTCTGGGAATTTTAATTGCCGACTGTCCATTTTCCGAAAAATTCAGGTTGCCCGTTTTATGTTCTGTCACAGTTAACACCTCTTCACATGTTCAAATACATCCATATACTCAGGAGCAATCCGATCTCCGTCTATGAGCAGATCACCAATCGTCTCCATTGCAATATCATTGATTTCATCCAGTAAAAGCGCGGGCATTGTTCCTGTTTCATTCGCCAGACGCATCAGCTCGGCATCTACATGATCACCAAGCAGCACTTGAACAGCCTTCACATGCCTCGGCTCCAGCTGCCCGGCAAAATCATGCCATTCTTGCTGCAAGCTGGCTGAAGCGGACTCGTCCCATTCCAGTTCAATCTTCGCTGAAGCTGTATCTTCCCGCAGGAATTGTTCCTCTGACTCTACAGAGGATTTTGCTGCGAGCAGTTCGTTCATCTCTGCTGCTTCAATTGAGATTGTGGCTGCTGTGCTCGCTTGTTCCCGGCTCTTGCCATCTTGTTGCTCCGTGAACCTCGGCGCTGCAGGCATCTGCTCTTGGTATGGTTCAATCGTTTCAGACTCTGCAGCAGCTTCGGAAGCAGAATCAAACCCGGATTGCTCCGTTTCCTCAATCGTCAGTGCCTTGCGGACATACTCACTGTCCTCCTGCAAGGAGGCTAGCTTTGCTGTATCAATCTGAATTACGGGTGCTGGTGCTGTCTCCGTTTGTTCAAGCGCATACGCTTTCTCTATGTACCGCTCAATCACACGGGCAAGCTCAGGTTCCAAGGTTTTGCCACGCAATCGACCTCTGAAGCCCAACAGCTCTCGAAGCTTATTCTCTGTACAGCGATATATTCTCGTTAACCGCTGCACAAAATCCGTTTGTTCACCAAGCGGAAAATAAGTAAACGAAACAGACCTGCCATAGATGGACTCGTCATACACCGCTTTGCGAAACAGCGTACGCTCCATCGTCTGCTCAGCCCCCCGGCTTATCTCCGGCAGCAGTCCATGCGGCTGCGTTCGCTTCATATAGGAATGCGCTACAGCCATGACCTGGGGAATGTATCGTTTCATCACTGCTTTGCCGCCGTCCCGATAAAACGTGTTAAGCGAGATATCATAGTCATAATATCGCTGCAGCATCTCCAGCGTGAGATCAGAAGCATTTTCTTCCATAATCCGCTGTAATTCATTGTCCAGCAATGGTGCAGGCAAATAACCGCCAGCGAGCAGCATGACCTCATGCAGCCGCGGCTGAAGCTCGTGCACGAGCACAAAATCGACTATCCACTCCTGCATATACGCATCTAACTGAGGCAGCCGTTCACGATAATGAATCCACAGCCGCTTTAATTGCTCGTAACCCTGCTCGGGATGCAGCCAGCCTATGCCATTGATCAATTCATAGATATGCACAAACAGATACGAGAGATCGACATCAAGGTAATTTCCCTGACGCACCTCTGTTCTCCAGTACCAATACCAGCGGAGCTGCGCATCATTCATCACGCCATAAGTCGGCCAGTAGCTCATAAACGGAACAGACAACGTCTCTTCTCCTGTGACCTCTGCAAGCCTTATTGCTTCTTCCACAAATCGCTTCTCCGAGGACAAAACAGCACCAGTCTGTATGCGTGCTTCACGACTATGGTTCGCCAGGGAAGAGCGATCGGGGATGCGAACGGACGCAGGCTCTATATCTTCACTTATATCTATTTCCATGAATTCCAGCTGTTCAGAATGATCTCTCATCGGAATGGAACCCACCTCTTTCACAACAAAATACGAACACGTGTATCCATACGCATCATTATAACACTTGTCTGTCCTCTGTGCGCAGCAAATTGATACATTCTTTTCACACCAAAAAAGAAGGCATGTCTGCCCTCTTCCATGACTGATCCACCCTCTAATGTTACAGGCGACATATGCATTTTTCTTGATATGCCGTGCGGTCTTCTCACTTATCGTTCAGTATTAATCCACTGATCCAGCAGGCGAAACGTCTCCGAAGCCGTGTGCACAACGCTATCATGATCTTCCGGTGTCAGAACGGTTTCCTGAAGTAACTGCATAAACTCGCTCCATCTTGCTCGCGTCTCCGTGCCATAGGCATTGAAGTATTGCAGTCCACGATCTGCTTCAATCGGCAAAAATTGCGTCAAACGTTTGGTCAGAATTTGCCCTCCATTCGTTGAGCCTTCAATGACATACATATACCCGAACAGTCGTGCCGGGGTAGATATATCGGGAAGCTCCGTGCAGCGTGGAAGCTGGCTGATCTGCTCCTCGTCTGCTCCAAGATGAAGCAAATCCTGCTCAAGTAGGCTCGCTTTACCTCTCACAGCCATATCAAGTCCTGTCTCTGCCCAGAACGGCTGCATAACAGCCTGCTCCTCCAGCGGCTTCAGGAACCCGTAAAATTTCTCAAGGTATTTTTTATATTGGTCCATCGTTATCGTGCGATCCATCATTGCTTTCGCGTAAGCATTCTGTTCCACTTGTCTATGGTAATGTGCTGTCTCCTGCTTCAGACGTTCCATAATAGTAGCTGCTGTCATATCTAGGCTCCCCTTTCCTTCTGTGATTCTTCACTGCTTGAACTATGGATTCGGAGTTATGGAGTTAGACTTGATTAATCTAAGACTCTATCGTAAGTATACTTTCTCCCGTACTGGAAAACTAGATAAGTTGAACTAAAGATTTTACACACATCACTCCGATGACAGAATAACCTGGAGAGTAGCGGTTATCCCCAGATTTTTTCGATTCCTTTTTCCAAAGCAACATAACTACGAATCAGATTAGCTGATATATCACTGGTTTTTATATGTAAAAATGGTACACTAACGCTATATCCTTATATTGAAGGAAGGAAGCTGACGCACATGACGGATCAATTATCACCCGAGAAATCCAAAGAACCTCAGGTACAAGATGTTATACTGCATCTCACACAAGACATTACACTGCTCGAAAACACGGTGGACCAGCTCATCACAGGATCAGCAGATCAAGTCATTACGGGTATTGTTGTAACATTCATGCCCACACAGCATGTCATTGAACAGGCCATTCAGCAGGGAGCCAACCTGATCATTGCGCATGAGTCCCCTTTTTACAATCATCATAGTGCTACAGATTGGCTTGCAGCCGACCCCGTTTATACGTACAAAAGAAACATGATTGATCAAGCAGGCATTGCAATCTTTCGCTGCCATGATATTATTCATCGCTACAACCCGGATGGAATTACAGAAGGTCTTATATCCGATCTTGGGTGGAATACATACGTGAGTCAGCGTACATCAGAGACGGATGTTGTTTCATTTCCCGAGGAAATGACCGTTCGAGCTGTCGCGCAGCAGTTGAAGGAGCAGCTTGGCTTAGAATATGTTCGCATTGCGGGGAACCATGAAACCGTTTGCAGACGTGCGGCTGTCCTGGTTGGATTCCGTGGCAACGGGCATGTCACGATTCCTCTAGTGCAGAACGAGCATATTGATCTGATTATTGCAGGCGAAGGATTTGAGTGGGAGACACCTGAATATATTCGTGATGCGATGCAGCAGGGCACATCAAAAGCTCTGATCATGGTGGGTCACGCCGAAAGTGAGGCACCGGGAATGAAGCTATTGGCAGACAGACTGGCTGCAGCGTTCCCAGTGGTTGAGGTTTCTTTTGTAAAGGAGCGCCCGGTGTTCGAGGTGATTTGATATAAACGTGCTGCCCACGACAGCGTTTTTGTTCTAACGATCTCAGATGAGCTTATTTGGGGGATTCAGCGCCTTTTGGAAATGTAACGATTCCCAGGAGCCTTATTTTGCTGAAAACACATAATATACGCCTAATTCACCATCGAATTACTCAAATAAGCTTTCCTCGGATCGTTAGAATATAAAACGGTGTAATATCGCCACAATAGCGTTTCTGGGAATCGTTAGAATTTACTGCTTCCCCCTCTCCTCCTTATTAGTGTTTACGCATACATATTCACATCTCACATTCTTCCCTCATAAATACTCTCACCTTACTTATACTCACTTCTTACTTACTCACTTACCTTTTACTTACTCCTTACTTACATTCCTTTCATATTTATACTCAGTATCTCAGTTGTGCCCCTTACCTAGTTGCTTGCCCAGTTGCTTACTTACTTTGTTGCACCCAATTACCTACTGGCGTACTCATATTCTCACCCTCCCTGACGCTAACTTCCTTACTCACCCACTTTCTCCTCCTAACCTACTCACTTCCTTTCGACTGCTAACCTACTGTCTCTTCCTTTGTTTGCTCCTTCTTTACATCACCTCCTTGCCCTAACTCACATGCCATATTTTCTCATCTAACTCACGTTCTCTTTTCTCATGATACCTCACGTCCCAAATGCCCATACGCCACGCCAGCTCACTTTCATCTCACGCGACCTAACTTTTCTTCTCACACGACCTAGCTTTCCATCTACTCTCAAGCTGCTCACCTCGCATCCACGCTCACTCTTCCTCATTTCGCACCTACCTACACTCACACTTCCTAAAACTAGCTTTAGCTCCCGTCTGTCTACCTACATCACTAACTCCTTGCTCTCCCCTGCTCTCCCTCCTTCCTTATTCGTATGAACTCATACATACTCCATCCTTCCCTCATACTTACTCTCCTGATAACTGTCAGCTATTTCAACATGCATTGCTTCATCCCGGCATTTCACACACATTTCCCACCTTTCGTCTGGTTTTTGCCAGAGCTTTATTGTACGCTAAATGCTGTGAATTTCAGATTCAGGACATTTGTCCTTGGCTAATATGATGAATTTATCTTTTAATAGAATTCGAAGTCATGTAACGAAGGAGCGTACGAAAAAGGATGAGAGGAATTATATTTGCCGTGCTTGGCGGAGCCTGCATTACACTGCAAGGGGTTGCTAACGCCAGAATCAGTACAGATATAGGTACATGGCAAGCCGCAACCATTACTCAATTGACGGGTTTTATCCTTGCAGCGATCATTTTGATGTTTGTGCGGGATACCCATTTACAGGGAATTAAACAGGTCAAACCGATGTATCTTGCTGGCGGAGCATTCGGAGCCGTCATTATTTTCAGCGAAGTCACAGCGATTCAGCAGATCGGCGTGACCTTCACAATCTCGGCGCTGTTAATTGCACAATTGTTTTTGACGTTTTTGATCGACAGCAACGGATGGTTTGGCGTACTTAAGCAAAAGATGAAACTGCCGCAATTCATTGGCATTGCGTTAATGATCACCGGTGTCATCATTATGAAGCTGTAAATCCGAAGGAACGCAGGGGTGAAACCATATGGAAGAAACTCAACATTCTCAACAAATCATGCACTATTTGCAGCAATATCAACTGGAGACGGTCTTTCACGAGAACCTGCGTCCACATATGACCCTATGTCAATTTGATAAATGCGAGCTGATTTGCCGCGAGGGCGAAGCATCTGAATACTTATACGTGCTGGTTGAGGGGAAAATCAAAATTTTCACCACCTCTCCGCAGGACAAAACACTGGTGCTCTGTTTCAAAACACCACTCGAGGTGGTCGGGGATATCGAATACGTTCGTGAAAGCAACACGGTGAACACTGTTCAAGCGGTGTCGCCTGTTGTTATGCTGCGCATTCATTACCGCTGGCTCACCGAGCTTGCCAGTGATTATGCACCTTTACTGCAATTTTTGTTAAAAATCATCTCACACAAGTTTTACATTGATTCGAACTTCTCCAATTTTAATCTGATGTACCCGGTGGAGGTCCGTTTAGCCAGTTATTTGCTTTCGATCTCAACGGATGAAGGCGGCACGGTCATACATGAGGAACTGGATGCCTTTAACCTGACGGACATAGCCAACCTGATCGGAACCAGCTATCGACATTTGAATCGGGTGATACAGAAGCTCTGTTCAGATGGATATATTGAACGGCATCAGGGACTGATTCAGATCAAAAACCGTGCTGGCCTGCGTAACATTGCGGGTCACAACATTTATGAATAAGGAGTCTGACTATACGTATGATCATCACTGGAGTTTTACTTGCACTTCTGGCAGGTTCCCTGGTAAGTCTGCAAACGATATTTAATAGTAAAGTCAATGAACGCACAGGGTCATGGTCCACCACAACGCTGGTGCTGTTTACGGGATTTATCGCTTCTTTTCTTATCTCCATGCTTGTTGAAGGGAAAAATACATTCAGCCTGCAGCATATGCAGCCATGGTACTGGTTGAGCGGTGCAATCGGCGTTGGTGTTGTGTTCTGCCTTGTACAAGGCATGAAGCTGCTGGGCCCGACCTATGCGATATCCATCGTGTTAACCTCTCAGCTGAGCTTTGCCTTATTGTTTGATTCCATGGGCTGGCTCGGTCTGGAGCCCATTCCGTTCTCCTGGAACCAGCTGCTCGGTGTACTCGTCATTGTAGGCGGCATTGTGCTGTTCAAGTTTGGCGGGCTGAAAAAGGAATCGTCCGATTCATCGGATAAGTCACCTCACACAGTTCAGAGTGAATCCTGATGTAAAATGTATCCCATTCTTTATCACAGACACGAACTGGAAGAAGTTATCGTAGATGACTCTGGTAAGTTATCGTTCGTTTACTTAGTAAAAAAAGGAGAGTTCCTAATTATGAATTAAAGAATTTCTACTTCCCCTTATTCAAGCGCTTGGACTTCACTTCATTGACCGGCAGATAAAAACGTCTCACAGCATAACTATCTTCACACTCAAATCCAAAAAATAATCCCACCGGCGGTGTAAAATCTTGGGAACTAATTGAACTGTCAGCTAACTGCTGCCTGTCATTGCTTCGACAATTCTCATTTAATACTTGTAAAAGAACACCAGTCTTTTTTTCATAACGACTGGTGTTCTTATGGTTTGTTTAATTCATATACGATCCGTTCTCCAGTACCAAAACTTTGATCCTTGAGCAATGATAAACCGCTCTAGCCATGTTTCAAAGTTGCTATGTAAATCGCCAGAGTACTCTACAGGATTTGAACTTTCGCAAAGCAGTAAATATTCTTGATTCTCAGTGCTCCAGCGGTCTAAGTCAATTAAAATACGATCTTCTAAGATGTTCGCTATGACAATTCTCCTATCTGAAGCTTCATTATAATGTATAACATCTTGTACGGAATATAAAAAGTTTTCCCCACCATACTCAAGATGTTCAAACAAGGACGCTCCGTTGCTTTCGCGTAAGAAGTTTATGTAATCTAAAGGTAGCGAAGTTGAAAAATAATTGGTAAGCTCTTTAATTTTATCTTCAGTAGCACTTGGTTTAAATTTGTTAATAACAGTCCTTTTTCCAATAGGGGTAAGTATTTCAATTCGACCATCATTCTGATTAGAAATTTCTCTTAATGCTCTGAATACTGACATTTCATCGCTCCTTATTAAAAAACTGGCTTTATAGGGATAATACCTATAAAGCCAGTTTATCACATTAATATCCTACGAACCAAGGACTAACAATTGTTTCATGGACTCTTGCTGGAATAGGGATAATATTATCAAATGCATTAGTGCCACCAAGATTACGTGGCCTTACATGGTGTGTATGTGTCACTAATCCGTCCCAATTCCAACCGTTATTTGGAAATTTCTCGCTATATTCTTTAATATATTTATAGCGGTCATCAGAAGTCCAAGGAATCGAAGTTGTTCTTGCCCAATCTGTTCTTGATGGCTCTGCCATAGTTTTGTTAGAGTAAGGGTCATAGTGGAATGGATAAACAGTTGCATGTTTGTTGGTTAGAATTTGTCTTGTTTGTGCGCTATCTGTCCCCATGACGACACCAAGAATATTTTTTATGGTTAATTTAGCTTCACCAAAATAAAATCCTGTTTGGGATATTTTCTTCGTGCAAGTAACCGTTTTACCTTCCTTAACATTTAAGATGCCTTGAATTATTGCAGTACATGCCCCAACACTTGTTCCAGTTGTTCCACGCTGGATACCCCGATAGAGAGTATAGGTTAAATCAATCCTATTAGGCTTTGAACCTATAAATCCATTAATGCGAAATGAGAGATCAGCTTCTGCTGCACCTTCGATTGGAGTCAGTAAGACACCATATACTACACCACCTTGAGCCATAGGTGTTACTTGACTAAGTGATTCAATGGTTTCGTTTGGCTCAAGCATACGAGTGGACTGTGCTCCTGTAACTTTGTCATAGCTTAATAAGTATTGAACCTCTTCAATTTCATTTGGATTTTGTTTTTCACTTTGAACATTATTGACAACGGATGGTTCCACAAAAGCAATTTCGTTGTTCCCCAGTACGTCTAACACTACAACTTCATTGCTTACATCTTGTTCTGCATTAGCAGATAGAGGGAGTAACGTTACAATTAGAGTTACAGTGAGAAGACTTAATAGATAGTTTTTGATCTTTTTCATAATATTATGGCTCCTTCATTCAATTTACATTGATGACTGACAAGGAAAGTGTTTTCCACCTCCTTTTTTACATAATATTATAAATTTTACCATATAATAAAATAAAAAGATATAGATATTCTATTTTACTTAATATCTCAACAAAACGAAGACGTGCTTTATATATCTGTCAATATTTAATCCTTTAATTAATAAATATGGCAAAAACAACACAATTCATTTGCAGTGAAGTTAATAAATACAAATTTTTCAATTCTATACTTGGTTTTTTGTTTATTCGGGATTGATGGAGGTAATCAATGAAGTTTTGGTCTATACAAACGATAAAAGCTTGGGAAAAAGCACAGGTTAATGGTTATCTTGTAGGTAGTCCAGAACATTATATGATTCCAGAAAAATACTCATGGATGATTGAACAAATGCAAAAACGTTTGAAAAATTATGATGGATCACCACCACCTATATGGGTTTGGACTAAAAAACCTGATTTACGGCAGACATGTCATGTGAACACTGGAATTAACTCTAGAATTAGATGCTGAGGACGTATTAATTTCAGACTTTGATGACTGGCATGCAGTGTTAAATGATATGTTCAATGCAGATAATGAGGGAGAATGGGAAAGTTATCACGAAGGATATTTGATTTAAGCAGACCAAAGGATGTTTATTGGCATGGTAATCACCCTCGTTTAATTAGTACGATTAATACTCCATACCAGTGATTTGCTTGACTAAATGCATTAATCGCCTTCTTGTTTTCTTCAGTATTTCTTTTTTTTCATTCAAGAAGTCTACTGTAACGTAAGGTCTTTTTTGCATTTGTTTACAATCAACTTAAGATAGACCCTCTTCACTTATCGTTACTAGTAGTTTTCTGACCAGACAATCCACCAATCACAGCCCCTACTCCACCAGCCAGCACACCACCTACTACTACACCTCCTATTTGGCTACCTCTTGAAGTTTGAGTTAGTTGTACTTCATCCGCTACCAATTCTAATTCTAAAACATCTCTTGGTTGATTGAACGTTTCACTTCGTAATCGTTGAAAGTTATTATAAGAACTTTAGGTTCTTTCATTCACTTCAAACCTAATACTGGATTTCGCTTTTCAGCAATATACCCTTCCTCCACAATGAAGTTAAAGAATGAACGAATATTTTTTTGTATTCCATTAATGTATGACTCTGATAATCCTTTCATTTTTAAATTCATAAGGTATGCTTTGATGTGAGAGGTGTTAATCTCTTAGAAACGCCCGATTGTTGTTTCTGTACCCTTTTATAGTGCGGATACTATAATTCTTAATCTCCAAATCAAAAAGAAACTCTTTGTAAACATCTTCAAACAACATAAAAAACTCACTCCTCATATGGATTTTCCCCATACAAAAAGTGAGTTAAATACAATACAGGCTATGAAAACGTACATCATCACATGAATCACTTGGAGATAGCATGTATACCCTCGCTGAGTGACAAAATTGATGATTGCTATACATTTTTATATGCTTAACTCGGTTAGAAAGACTTTAAACCGCCGTTATCACCGCAGTCCCCTTCTCCCTTACACAAACTCCACGTTATGATACACCTGCTGCACATCTTCCAGGTCTTCGAGCGCGTCGATCAGCTTCTCGAACTGAACTTGTGCATCCGCAGGCAGTTCAATATGGTTCTGCGCCAGCATCGTCAGCTCGGCCACCGTGAACTCCGTCACGCCAGCAGCCTTGAAGGCTTCTTGTACGGCGTGGAATTGATCCGGTTCTGCGTATACGATAACCGCTTCATCTTCATCCACGATGTCACGAACGTCTACATCTGCTTCCAGCATGATTTCCAGCACTTCCTCAGCGTTTTTTCCTTCCACGCCAATGACAGCTGTCGGATCAAACATGTACGCAACGGAACCGCTGACACCCATGTTGCCTCCGTTTTTGTTAAAGGCCGAACGTACCTCAGGTGCTGTACGGTTTACGTTATTGGTAAGAGCGTCCACGATGACCATGGCACCGTTTGGTCCAAAGCCTTCGTAACGCAGCTCCTCGTAGTTCTCATCCCCGCTGCCTTTCGCTTTTTCCATGGCACGGTCAATGATCGCTTTAGGTACATTATACGTTTTGGCACGCTCCAGAACGACCTTGAGCGCACGGTTTGCTTCCGGGTCCGGTTCGCCCTTCTTGGCCGCTACATAGATCTCAACGCCGAATTTGGCGTAGACCCGGCTTGTGTTTGCATCTTTTGAAGCTTTCTTTTCTTTAATATTATTCCACTTACGACCCATATCGTTTCCGCTCACTTTCAACATGTAATCTGCTTTCTACTTTGTCATTATATCTTTTTGTGTCTGGTTCAACAAGTTCATAACTACGAAATCATGGGAATCATGACTTGCATGTTGCCATCTCTCATCCTTCATCCCGACGCACGAACAAAAAGCACTCCGTATAGGAATGCTTTGTTCAGGCAACACCAGGTTACGCGTGGAACTGTCTACCGTCCAGCACTTCAGGTACATAACCCGCACGGATTACAAAGTCCCCGAAATGCTCACCTTCATTACGCTCTTTGGCATATTGATTAATCATCGGCGTCAGAATCTCCAGAATCTCAGCTTCTCCGATATTTTCACGATACAGCTTGTTTAGACGATGGCCTGTGAAGCTGCCACCCAGGTAGAAATTGTACTTGCCCGGTGCTTTCCCGATAAAAGCAATCTCTGCCAGCATCGGTCTGGCACATCCATTCGGGCAGCCTGTCATGCGAATGACAATCTCTTCATCTCGCAGCCCTGCTTCATCCAGCACAGGCTCAAGCTTGTCAATCAGAGAAGGCAAGTATCTCTCGGACTCAGCCATAGCAAGACCGCACGTCGGGAGTGCAACACAAGCCATAGAGCTTCTGCGCAGCGCAGAATAATGAGCACCATCTGTGAGATTATATTGCTGAATCAACGCTTCGATCTTTTTCTTTTTCTGACTGCTAATGTTGCCAATGATCAGGTTCTGGTTTGCAGTCAGACGAAAATCACCGGTGTGTATTTTGGCAATTTCACGCAATCCCGTCATGAGCGGATAACCGTCCACATCCTTGACCCGACCATTCTGAATGAACAATGTGTAGTGCCATTTGCCGTTACTGCCCTTCACCCAGCCATAGCGATCTCCGTTATGTTCAAAATGATACGGACGTGCCGCTTCCAGACTCCAGCCTAAACGGCTGGTCAGCTCATCGGTAAACCATTCCAGACCGCGGTCATCCACTGTATATTTGAAACGCGCATGCTTGCGGACCGCACGATCCCCGTAGTCACGCTGGATCATCACCGTTTTTTCTGCAACATCAATCATCTGCTCTGGTGTGCAGAAGCCGATCACCTTGGATACCTGAGGATACGTTTTCGAATCCCCATGAGTCATGCCCATGCCTCCACCGACCGATACGTTGAAGCCTTGAAGTTTGCCATTCTCCACAATCGCGATAAATCCAAGATCCTGTGAGAATACATCCACATCATTGGAAGGAGGCACGGCAATCCCGATCTTGAACTTACGCGGCAGATACACTTTGCCATAGATCGGTTCAACCTCTTCATCGGATTCCTGGGAGTCGATCACTTTTTCTCCGTCCAGCCACAGCTCATGATAAGCACGAGTACGAGGGTCAAGGTGGTTGCTCACCTGGCAAGCCCATTCGTACACTTCAGCATGAACTTCGGACTGGTTCGGATTCGGGTTGCACATCACGTTACGGTTCACGTCTCCGCATGCAGCCAATGTGCTGAGCAGAGAATCGTTCACTTCACGAATTGTATTTTTGAGGTCCCATTTCAATACACCATGAAGCTGGAACGATTGACGTGTGGTCAGACGAATGGTCTGATTCGCATATTTATGAGCTACACGGTCCATCATCAGCCACTGCTCGGGTGTAACAATCCCGCCGGAAGCTCTTACACGCAGCATGAACTGGTAAGCAGGCTCCAGCTTGGATTTGTTGCGCTCGTTACGCAGATCACGATCATCCTGCATGTAGCTGCCATGATGTTTCATCAGACGGTTGTCGTCTTCTGGAATGGAGCCGGTAATGCGATCAGCCAGCGTCTCGGTGAGACTGCCGCGCAGGTAATTACTTTTGATCTTTATATCTTCCACATCGCTGTTTGTGCGCTGCGGGTTAAGTAAATTGTTATAAGCCATGCTGCTTTCTCCTCTCGTTTCTGCGGAAAATACTCCTTCGGCTCAGCCGGGGATTAATACACATCCCGCTGATAACGTTTCTCCTGCTGCAAACGCGTCATGTAGTCCGCTGCCTGCTCAGGTGACAAGCCGCCTTCCTGCTGTAGAATGGATATCAGTGCTGCATGCACATCATGAGCCATTTTTTTCTCATCGCCACAGATGTATATGCTTGCTCCTTCCTGAATCCATTGATACAATTCCTTGCTATGTTCCAGCATACGGTGCTGTACATATACCTTCTGTTCTGTATCACGTGAGAAGGCCACATCCATCTTGGTCAGCACGCCGTCTTTGAGCCAGCGCTGCCACTCCGTCTGGTACAGGAAGTCTGTAGAGAAATGCTGATCCCCATAGAACAGCCATGTTTTGCCCTCTGCACCGATCTCCTCTCGTTCACCAAGGAAAGCTCGGAATGGGGCAACCCCTGTCCCAGGTCCAACCATAATAATCGGGGTGTCCGGGTTCTCAGGCAGCTTGAAGTTGGGATTATGCTGAATATAAACAGGTAAGGTATCCCCTGCTTCAATTCGTTCAGCCAGATGTACAGAGCATACCCCGTAACGTTCTCTGCCACGTGCTTCATACCGCACTGTTCGTACAGTCAGATGAACCTCGTCCGGGAAAGCTTTGGAGCTGCTTGCAATGGAGTACAGACGTGCCGGAATCTTACGAAGCACTGCCAGAAACGGAGCCGCAGCAATACCTTTCAAAGCATAATCCTGAACCAGATCCAGCAGATCACAGCTGTTCATGACGTTACGGAATTCAGCGTCATCTGCCAGCAACGCCGCCAACCCGCTCTCCGGACTCAGCTTGGCAAGCTGCTCCACCACTGGTTTGGTTACTGCCGTAATTTCGTACTGACGCAGCAAGGCTTCATAGACAGACAGCTGGTCTCCATTTTTGTTAACAGTCACACGTTCGTCTGCGTTCCAGCCCATAGCTGCAATCAATTCGTCAACAAGACGCGGGTGATTCTCCGGGAAAACCCCCAGGCTGTCACCTGGCTCATAATCCAGATTAGACCCTTCCAGAGACAGCTCAATATGACGTGTCTCGCGGTCTGATCCACGGCCATTCAGGTTCAGATTTTCTAATATCTCTGCCTTGAACGGATTCGTACGGTTGAATTCGGATTCCCCACTGCTTACCGCAGCGGTGACAGCTTCACTGGTTACCGTTCCAGCAGCAGCAGGTGTGCTGCTGAGCGAAGCAAGGACATCATTCATCCACTCCGCAGCCGGCTCATCAAAATCAACATCACAATCAACCCGGGGAACCAGCGCTGTGCCGCCCAATTCCTGAAGCCGTTTGTCGAAATCTTTACCTGTCTGACAGAAAAACTCATATGAAGTATCTCCCAGCGCCAGGATGGAATAACGAAGCCCGTCAAGCTTAGGCGCTCGTTTGCTATTCAGGAACTCATGGAATGAAATCGCATTATCCGGCGGTTCCCCTTCACCATGTGTGCTGACTACAATCAGGAGATTTTCAATTTTTTTCAGTCCGTTCGGCTTGAAATCCCCCATAGATGACAGAGTCACCTGCAGTCCTTGTTCCTCCAGCTTTTTAGCAAGCTTCTTCGAAAGTCCAATCGAATTGCCTGTCTGAGAGCCGTATAGTACCGTAACCTCACGTGATACGGCCGGAGCACTTACAGCTGCTGCTGCCCCTGTTGCATTTTGCCCGTTCAATCCAACCAAACCTGTCGGTGCTGCTGCCACCGCTCCTGCCTGAAATGCGGCAATATATCCGCTAAGCCACAGTCTTTGTCCGTCCGTTAATGTAGGAATAAGACGATTGAGCAACTCTACCTGCTCTTGATTAAAAGGACTATTTGTCACTTGAAGTTCCACCATCTGCCACCTCACGCACTGCTTCAATTTTAATTCCTACTAAAATGATCATATTAATTTCTACTTTCAACCTAACACACCGGGGGATAAGGGTCAATTTCAATGATTTTATACCATTTATCAGTTTCTCTAATAAAGGAACAAAACGCGCTAATTTAGTGGTTTCACATATGGCAGCCTTTATTTCTATACAGACAGTATAATGAATATAACAAAGAAGCCTGCTTCAACCTGAAGCTCAGGCCAAAGCAAGCTTTTGTCTAGTTTAACGGGTACATCATAAATGAAACTATGTTGATACGAAATAGCAGGATGGATATAAAATAATAGATCGATACATCGTCACTTTTTCCAGACAAGCTTGCTCATCATGGCGTAGAGCAGTGCGGCAGATTCAGCCCGATTCGCTTCAGCCAGTGGTTTGACTTCACCATTATAACCACTTACGATGCCCAGATGTACGAGTGTTGATATGCTGTCTCTCGCATAAGAACGTATCTTGCCTTCATCTTTGAATTGAGCCAGCTCGCCTGCGGCACCCTGTTGTGTTCCTTCATCAATAATTCCACCCACCTCAAGTGCTCTCACCGTTAACACCATCATCTCCTGACGGGTGATCGTAGATTCAGGCAGAAAACGTCCATTCCCGGCTCCATCTGTAATACCAAGAGATCGCGCTACATTAATCGCATGAAAATATGGCGATTGCTCGGTTACATCCTTAAACGGATCAGCAGATGCTGCTTTTAGTCCCAACGATGATACGAGCCATTGTACAAATTGTGCACGTGTCATATCCTCTTTCGGATGCAGCTGCGTGATTCCCTCGCGATCTGCTGCATCAACCACACCTCGAACAGCGAGTGCTTCCATCGCTTTCTGTGCCCAAGGTACGTCTGTCAGATCAGCAAATGCTTCCTCCATAGGTACAACAACATACGTCTCAGTTAAAGAAGAAGATGAACCGGAAAATACAACCTCACCCCGTTTTTCATCATAATAGCTTTGTGGCAGTGGTGTTATCTCACCGTTTGGCCCGATTTGCACAGCAATGACTCTATCTGTTGCAACGTCTTTCAATGGAACATACGGCAATTGCAGTGATATCTTGTGTTTCGGCAAGAATGCTTTATCGTTCACCTTGAGCTCAAGCTGTACGCCCTGGGCTGAACCCAAGCGATCCGCAGCGGCTTGTGGCAGTGCTGCATGCACAAATCTCACAGCAATTGTGCCGTCTTGGACTCCCTCCTTCACAAGCAATTCAGCAGGAAGCTCAACCGCTCCTATCTCTGATACGATACGGAATATATCGGATGCCTTCTGTTCGAGCATTGATGAGACGGGCAGCGTTATCTCATAAGCAGACGCTTTCGGAGCCGCCTTCAGATTAAATTCAACCAGACGTGTGCCATCTCCCGTAAGCGGTGCAGCTTTCACTGCCGCTTCAATAACAGCGGAGTCCACCTTGGACTGTGCAATGCCCTTGGCATCCACGGATGGCTGCAGCTCTACGATCGCGCGATCCGCTCCTGTCTGAGGAGAAGCAAGTGATGGCCCTGTGTTACCGTTCCCTGTTTGGCCGCCGTTACTGCCCGGATTTGAAGAACTGTTTCCACCCGTACCGCCTGAGCTATTCCCTGTTCCTCCACCAGAACCGCCGCCGGAATTGCCTCCTGATCCTCCGCCTGAGTTACCTCCTGGATCAGAGCCGCCTGGTGATGTGGTACGTGCAGGCACTTTAACAGACAAAGGAATCGTTAGTGCCTTGCTTCCATCCGAGGCACGTGTAATCTCCAATTCAATGCGCACTGTCGTTTCAGTGGCTGGAAGAATAATGGTGCCATCCAGCTGTATGATCGATGGTACAGTGCTGGAATGAATGGATGCTGTGAAACCTTGCGGCAGCACAGGCAGCTTGATTTTGGAAGAAGCAGTTGTTGGCTGTTCAAGGGTTGTAATAGCTGAAGCCACCTCCGCAGCAGACTGCAGGGTCGTTGTCACGGAATACGCATCAGACAGTCCTTTAAGTGAAACACCTGCCTCGTCCAGTGCCTCGACTTTATAATAGTATGTCGTATCTTCAGTCAGCCCGGAATCTGTGTACTCCTGAAGTGCGCCAGAATAGATCCTCTCATAGGAACCCTGCTCCTGATCTGAGCGATAGAGCTTATAGCTTGCTGCGCCTGGAAGTGCATCCCATGCGAGCGTTACAGCGGAAGAATTAGCTGAAACACTGCGCAAGCCGCCGTTGCCGTATACAGGGACTGTTTGATCAGGCTTTACAATCATGATCCAGCTAATCAACGGGTCCTGAGAGGCCGTGTTGCGCACAGTGACGTCAATTTTGCCGCCCGTCACCTCTATGCCTTTATGTGCTCTGACACTTGCAGGAATATACGTAACTGCTCCTGTATTGGTACCGTTAATCAGAAAATCCGCGCGGCGTGAACTGTTTGTCCACGGATCGTTAAATCCCGCGTATACATCATATACACCATTAGGAACATCAAAATTGTAAGTCAGATCCTTGCCTTTGGGCGAGTTGCCGACATTCCCTCCGTTTAAATAACGCACAGTCGAGAAAATATCTCCCCCGCTGGAGCCAGAAGGTAATGCATCCGCACTCACGTATCCCCATGACCGCCCTTCTGCCGGAGCATACATCTGATCCACCACACCCGGATGAACCAGCGTATCTGTCATGTAATCACTCATCAGTTTGTAATCCGCCGTCTCATAACCACCACTGTTCACAAAATATAAGGTATTGTCAGGAATGACATAGACACGAACTGCCTGCGTTTTGTTGTTATATTCGGGTGTCGTGATCTGCAACGTGAGCGGCCCCGGCTTGGCAAAGTCCTCAGCAGTCATCGCCCGATGATTAATCGTCCAGACCGCTGGCGTTGACACAAGTTGATCACCATCACGCACCTTCACGGTGGAAGGCAGGGCTGGAACTTCGCCAAGCTTCACCGCCTCTGGCAGTTTATCCACAATATCTACCTTACCCATCGAATTCAGCAGATCGGGAGTCCAGCTGTCATACCACTTGATCGCAATATCCGACCCGATGCCGAATTCAATTGGCAAAAACACATACTTGGCGGCATCATTCGCAAAGTTGCCCCCGTTCCACGTATCCCCCACATAAATAAACTTGCCCTTTGCCGGGTCAACAGGGATGACCGAGGTCGCCTGTGTTCCAAACGCCTTCCCAGGGTCAGGATCACTTGAAAGTGTACGGACAAACGGATTGCTCATTGCCGACCAGGGTCCGAAGATATGGTCCGCAACGGTAACTTTATTTTCATTGGGCGCCCACCCTGTAGCCCCTGATGTTAAAATGTAATATTTGCCCTGGTATTTAAATATCGCCGGTGCTTCGCGCTGTCCACCCGGGAACACGCGCACGTAGTCAACACCATATTCCGCTTGATACACGGTATCGCGAACCGGATTGCCTTTATCGTCCGTGCGCCCTTCCTTATGCCAGCCTGTGACATCACTGTAATCATCGGTGAGCTTGGAAATATAGAGCGTCAGATTTTCCTCGCTGGAATAGATCAGATAACCTGTGCCATCCTCGTCCTTGAATAGTGTCATGTCACGAGCCATGCCCTTATCGCTTGGGAAGTAGTCCTTCTCACCTTCAGGGGCCATGTCCATCCTGTAGCTTTTCTGATATACAAAAGGCCCTGTCGGTGAGTCACTGATAGCATACCCCGCCCTCGCCTTACCATAGTTGGCATTGTTGTTATATGGGTCCTTGTCTCCATCCATATGGGCCCACATCACGTATTTCTTTGTTTTATCATTGTAAATAACCTTTGGCCGCTCGATAATCCGTCCTTTGCGAATGTCTGCCCAAATATCCACGCGATCCTCGCGCCCGGCATACAGCTCTTTAATTAGCGGGTTCGTGTCAAAATCATCCATGGACTGCAGCATCGTAAGAGCCATGCCTTCGTCAGTCCAGTTGAGCAGATCCTTGGAGGAATACACTCGTACGCCCATGGCAGGCCAGCCACCTGTATGATATTCCCCATACCAGTAGTACTTTTCTGTTTTTTCATCGTATAAGAAACCTGCGCCATGCGCATCAATCGGTTTGCCGTTCTGATCCGGCCACAGCTGACCAGGCGTTATACTTGTGCGTACTGTGGATACACCCAGCGGCACGGAAGCAGGTGTATCCTTGCCATCCACTTTGGCCTGAATCGTATAGAAGTAACCCGTGCCCATCGTCAGACCCGTATCTTGCATCGTGGTTGCATTTCCGGTATAGACTTGCTGATACGTTCCTGAAGCACTTGTTGCCCTCGACACGGTGTAGGAGACTTCCGAGCCCGGCAGTGCGTCCCACCCTAAAGAAACGGACGTATCCGTTACAGCGGAGACAGCAAAGCCTGCAGGAGAGTTGAAGCTGTACGTCTGTGCTTCCACCGTGCTATATGATGATTCACCCGCAGCATTGGTTGCGGTCACCCGATAGCTGTAACTTTTTCCGGGCACAAGCTCCTGATCGGTAAACGACAAGTCGCTGCCTTCATATATCTGTTCATATGATTCTGTTCCCTGTTCAGCCCGAGCGACTCGGTAACTCGTGGCCTTATTCACCGCATCCCAGGTTAGTTTCACACTTGTTGATGTAAGCGCTACCGCTTTCAGATTACCTGGCGCCTGAGGTGCCTCGGCCACGGTTCTGGCTTCAAGCGGAGCTGACCACTGCGACTCGGTTAACCCTCCATAGTTGTAGGCAAGCTTGTAATAATAGGTCGTATCCGAGCTCAACCCCTCGTCCACATAAGTGGATGATGTTACCTGATTTACTAGAGCGTATCCCCCTTCTCTGGTGTTTGAACGGTACAAATGGTACTCAGTTGCCCCTTCAATCTCTGGCCAATGCAGCGAAACGGAGGATGCTGTCGCTCCATCACTTGTCAGCTCAGCTTCATTCACACGCGGCGGCTCCGCAATGACCACATCATCAATATGTACGGTCTGCCACTTGTTGCGAATGCCTACGGTACCTGTAGCAATTGAAGCATCATTCAGATCAAACACCAATCGGTCCGTTCCGTTATCCACAATATAAGCACGAATCGATGTACCTGAAAGCACCACTTTGAGCGTATACCACGTATTTTTACTAAACGTATAGTCCACCGATTGCAGCGTGGTATCTGTACCATTTATTTTTTTGGTAAAAAAGAGTTTATTGTTAGGCACCTGCATTTGAAAATAGTAATAATTATTCTTGTCCTGAAAGCGTGGCAAAATGCCGGGATACCCCTTGGCTTCTCCTGTATAAAAACGCATGGATACCGTCTTGTCCGCTACGGACTCTCCGGTCGAGATGAAGCCTTCATCCGTACTGTTTTGAAAAAGAACCTGATTCGATGCTTCCGCCGGATCGGCTGTCACTTCCCAACTGCCTGAGATGACATTCCATGCAGGTGAAGCTGTATAATCTCCATCGGAAAAATCGTCTTGAATCCACGGGCTGGAACCGGGATTCGAAGCCTCATCTGCGTGGGCTCTGTTCGGGTACATGAACGGTCCTGATGATAAGAGCAGTGCAGCAGATAACAGGACTGAAATTGGCTTTTTCAGCTTATCCAATATCGATTCGCTCCTTTGCAATTTTAATGAAACCGGTTTCATTCAGGATTAAAAAAAAGACCTGCTTTTTATCTGCCAAGCGCAATCAGGTAACGTTACGGAAGTCCGTATCTTTCTTGCCCGTGTCATATCAAAACAGATTTTTTCACTCGCGTAATGTAACCGCTTTCTAAACATAGAATATCGTTTGCTTTTCAGACTGTCAACCATTCTTTTGTCCTATTTGCGCTTCACGTGGATGCGACAAAAAACGCGTATTCACTGCTGTTAGCAAGTGAAATACGCGTCCTCGTTATAATATAGCTGTTTTATAAGCTGCTTTTATTTTTGATAAGCCTACTTATACTTTTGCTGAGCTTTTTTTTGCTCAAACGCTTGCCCGATTAGAACACTTTGGTTGTCCAGGACTCACAGTTCCAGGTGTCTGTCACGACATCTCGATAAAATTCCGGTTCGTGCGAGATCAGCAGGATGCTGCCTTTGTACGCCTGCAGTGCACGCTTCAGCTCATCCTTTGCATCGACATCCAGGTGGTTTGTCGGCTCATCGAGCACCAGCAGGTTGGTTTCGTTGTTGATCAGCTTGCACAGACGTACTTTGGCTTTCTCGCCGCCGCTGAGGACAGCAACCTTGCTCTCAATGTGTTTGGTCGTAAGTCCACATTTTGCAAGAGCGGCCCGTACTTCAAACTGGGTATAGGAAGGGAACTCCTGCCAGATTTCTTCAATACAAGTATTGTAGTTCGCTTCCTTCATCTCCTGCTGAAAATAACCGATTTCAAGGTTTTCACCGCGTTGAACGCTTCCTTCCAAAGGCTGAATTTCACCCAGGATGCTGCGCATCAGTGTTGTTTTACCGATACCGTTGGCACCGACAAGTGCAATCTTCTGCCCGCGCTCCATACGAAGATCCAGCGGTCTGGACAGCGGCTCGTTATATCCGATCACAAGACCTTTGGTTTCGAATATAAGCTTGCCAGATGTTCTGGCATCACGGAAATTGAACTGTGGCTTCGGTTTTTCTTTGGCCAGTTCGATAACGTCCATCTTGTCGAGCTTTTTCTGTCTGGACATCGCCATGTTACGGGTGGCTACGCTGGCTTTGTTCCGCGCTACAAAGTCTTTCAGATCGGCAATCTCTTGCTGTTGACGCTTGTACGCCGACTCCAGCTGCTGCTTCTTCATCTCATATACTTCCTGGAAGTGGTTGTAATCACCCACATAACGGGTCAGGTCCTGATTTTCCATATGGTAGATGAGGTTGATTACGCTGTTCAGGAATGGAATATCGTGTGAGATCAGAATGAAGGCATTCTCATATTCCTGCAAATAACGCTTCAGCCATTCAATGTGCTGTTCATCCAGATAGTTGGTCGGCTCGTCCAGGAGCAGGATATCCGGTTTTTCCAGCAAAAGCTTGGCGAGCAGAACCTTGGTCCGCTGTCCCCCGCTCAGATCGTTGACGTCTTTGTCCAGACCGATATCGGTCAAGCCCAGACCACGAGCGGTTTCATCGACCTTGGCATCGATCATGTAAAAATCCTGGTTGGTCAGTGTATCCTGAATGGTACCAACGTCCTCCAGCAGCTGCTCCAGCTCTTCAGGCGTAACATCGCCCATTTTGCCATACATTTCGTTCATTTCCTGCTCCATGTCGAACAGGTACTGGAATGCACTGCGCAGTACATCGCGAATCGATTGTCCCTTGCTCAGCACCGCATGCTGGTCGAGATAACCGACACGCATCCGTTTGGACCATTCCACTTTCCCCTCGTCCGGCTGCAGCTTGCCTGTAATAATATTCATGAAGGTGGATTTACCTTCGCCATTCGCCCCGATCAGACCAATATGCTCACCCTTGAGCAGGCGGAATGACACATCGTTAAAGATAGCACGGTCACCAAAACCGTGACTTAATTTTTCTACATTTAATATACTCATTCATGGCACCTTTTCTATATAGACTTAATTCTTTGTATATTATAAGCGTTATCTCCCGCACAACTCAACGCCCTATTTTAAAATAGTTGCATTTGCCTTATGCCTGCGTATAAGGTAAAATTTTGCCTTAGCTGAAATACAACCATTATATAGAACGGAGCTCTCCGTGAGAGCATCAGGTGAATGCGATGATTGAAGTAAGACAGTCCAGGCTGGGCGACGGCGGTGAATTTAACCGCGGGGTGTTCGCCACAGTTGATATTGCCAAAGGCCAGTTAATCCACCAGGCACCCGTTGTGCCTTATCCGAATGAAGATCATGAGCATATTGAGAAAACCATTCTGGAGGATTACGTTTTCGAATACGGTGCCAATCATACCGCCATCCTGCTGGGTTACGGCAGCTTGATTAACCATTCGTATGAGCCTAACGCGACGTATGATATTAATTTTGAAAATCACACCTTTGATTTCTATGCCTATACCGATATCAAGGCTGGTGAGGAAATTCTCATCAACTATAACGGTGAGGAAGATAACATGGACCCGCTGTGGTTCCTGGATGATTATGAAGAACGTATGCGGGAGATGCAGGAGCAGGAAGAAGCAGAGGCATTGCCTAAGAGCGAACAACCGGATGATGACTCCGGGAAGAAGTAACCGGGAAGTGTAAGAATAGGTAGCAAAAGAAACTAATACTTGAACTTGATAACTAATACGCACATGATTCACACATGTATCCACTTATACACGCCACTCAAGTGCATTGTACGAATGGTACGAAAAGAAGCAAGTTTCCCGGGGAAACTTGCTTCTTTGTCTGCGTGGGGAATCTTTTGAAATTCGTTGCTTTATCTGCATGGAAATTCATCAGCATCCCTTGGAATACCTTTCAATCATTGGTGGAAATCGCAACGAAATTCCTCTTTTTTTTCCGTAAGCCGCAGGATTCCATTTTCTCCAGAACATCAAACCTGCGAATAGGGGATAACAGATGCACCTCAGCAGGTTTCAAGACACGTCCTAATCACAAATCGGCGGATCGGTATGCAGGTCTTCATCAGGTGCAGTATAGGCCCATCTTGTAAAAGCAACCTCAAACCCCGCTCGCTTGGGCGAGCAAAGGAATGGTCCTGCCTGCTTGTTCTCAGGATAAGCAAATCTAGCCACACGTATCGTACGCCATGGATGCTCATCCGTCCGCGCACGAATAACAACGGACTCCTGATGGTACGAAGCGCGAATCGTTACAATCCGTCCTCCCCACTCCGGTACAGGAGACAGCGACCAATCGGAAAACTGGTCTGTAACTACAGCCCCAACATGTACAACACCATCGTTCACTTCAACTCCGGCTTTGATCCACTGATGCTCTGCATGCCACAACATCAAACCTGCCTGATCATATAGTTCCGTAAATGAACTCAGATCAAACGATACCTCCACTGCCTCTGAACCATCCCAAGGAGCAAGCATTGCATGTCCATTCCGATGGCAGAAGCCGTAAAACGTCTCTTCCCAAAAATCACTGCCCTCCTGCGCCTGTACAAGCAAGCACTCTCCGTCATGCCGGGTATGAACCGGCTCGGTTGTCCATTTCCCTTGATGAAGCTGAACAAAATTGGATGACATCGTGTTTTTCCATCCTTTCTTCTATTGTATGTATACGTGCTTGTATAATCTATTCGACATCTCTGGTATACTTCCCTCGTACTTTCAGGCCTATTTGACGGAACATCTGGCCTTCAGGCTATGAAAGAGTGAACAATGTTTTCACTTTCGACAAAGTGGTATAATACCACTAGAAGCAACATGTATTTTTCTAACAGACAACAATGTTCATCAATAGAGGAGTGAAATGATATGCATATTCAAATTACAGATCTGGCTGCCCAACGTTTAACGGAGAGCTTGAACGATCAGCCCGGATTTTTCAAAGTATTTTACGATATGGAAGGCTGCGGATGCAACGGTGTTGTCGTGCTGCTTATTGTAGATGAACCGGCTGCGCTGGATGAGCAAATTGAAACGAATCTTGTTCCGTTCTACGTGGACCCCAAGCACCAGCTCAATCTCGAATCCAGCATGAAGCTGGATGCACAGGCAAACTATCCTGCCTACACATTGAGCAGTGATTCCGGTGTGATCAGCAGTAATCTCAGACTTCGTGATGCCCGTGCAGCCGCTGTCGGAACCGCAAGTGCTTCTGACGCTTGCAGCCTATAATAGAGTAGGCTATTTCTTGCTTTTCTTGAACCAATAACCGACCTATTCTCTACTCTTCATGCACCATAACGTACCTGTTCCTATTTTTCATGCATCAAAAAATTACACCGGCATTGCTAACAGTATCTATATCTGTACCTGTATCTATATCTATATCTATATCTGCATCTATTTCTATAAGCATATCTAGGCTACATTTACATCTACATCGGCGTTAGTCACAATAACCGTAATAGTACCTGCACAGTTGTAATAGCAACATCTACAGCATCTACACTGAAACCCGACACAGTGCCCAACGCGTCCAAATTCTAACGATCTCCAGAAGCCTTATTTAGCCGAAAATGAACCGATTGAAAATCTAACGATTCACAGTAACGTTATTACGTTTGAAAACCGCCTTTGCGGTTGAAAATGGAGCTATTTTCCCAAAATAAGCTCTCCAGGGATCGTTAGAATTTCAGAACGCGTAAAAAGCGGCAAATAGCGTCTCTGGGAATCGTTGCTATGAACATTTTTGTCAAGCCCAGCACCATATGCTGCGATTTCTTCGAAGCCCTAAGCGCGGGGGTCCATATGCGAGCGACGGTT